>DATMJR010000359.1:0-5281 GCA_035553775.1 Miltoncostaeaceae bacterium
CGCCGGACCCCGCCCCCGCGCCACCGGCGGAGACACCCGGCGGCGTGTACACGCCTCCGGACACCGCGGGGACCACCCCGCCGCCGGCGACGGCCGCGCCCACCATCTACATCCCGGTCGACGTGCCCGTGGCGGCGCGCCCCGACCAGCCCGCGGGGCCGACCATCGTCACCACGATCCCGCCGGGTGCCCGGCCCGACGCGCCCACGGGCGCCGGTCCGGCCCCCGCCGGGCGCGACGACCTGGGCGGCGCCGACCTGTGGGTGGCCCCGTCCGTGCCGGTCGCTCCCGACGCGCCGCGCCGGGTCGCCGACGCGCCACCTCCCGCGGGGGCCGAGCAGCCCGCCGCGCCCGCGCCCGTCCAGGTCCTGCTGCCGCAGGCCATCGATCCCACGGCGCCGCTGATGCGCGGCACCGAATCGCCACTCGTCTCGTCGACGCCGACGACGCCGGTCCGCGCGGAGTCCCCGGTGACGCGGGCGCCGCCCCCGGACGAGGCCGTGTCGACGCCGCCGGTGCGCCTGGTGCCGCCCCCGTACACCGCGCCCAGCCGCGAGCACGCGAGCCTGCTGGAGATCCTGGCCGGCTACGCGTTCCCGGGTGCCGGCACCCAGCCCTCGGGCGCCATCCTCCTTCTGTTCCCGCTGGCGCTGCTGCTCGCCGCCGTCGCGCCGCGGATCCCGCGCCTCAACGGGCGCACCCTGGTCGACGCGCGAAGCTCCGGCTGTGCCGGCTACCGCGCGATCGCGCTCCGACCAGGCTAGGTCGGCGATTCCCGCCGCCGTGGCGCCGCCACGGCCGGCACTTCGTGTCCTGACGGACCCGTGCGGCGTGCCCTGCGCACATGGACCGTCACGTCGATCACGTATCGAGAGGGAATCGACCGCAATGACCATGCTCGACATCGTCGTCCTGGGCCCCGAGGGGGCCGACCGCGACGTGCTGGAGGAGACGGTCCGGCGTCTCGGCCACTCCAGCTTCGCCGCCGACCCGTCCCGCGTCGCAGGGCTGCCGCCCCGCCACGGGGACGTGCTGATGCTCGACCTGCGCGGTGAGGAGCGCGGGTGGGGCGAGCTCACCGACGAGCTGCTCGCCGACGAGCGCCCGCTGGTGATCGTCGCCGACCGGCCCCGCCGGATGGTGCAGACCCTCGCCGGGCGTGCCGCGGGCACGCTGCTTCTGACCGGCGCCGAGGACGACAGCGGCTACCGCGTCGCCCTCACGCTGTGCGCGGCGCTGTGCGGCACCCGTCGCCCGGCGCCCCGCCGCCGCCGCGCCTCCGGCTGGATCGCCGGCCCGGCGCTGCGCGCCGCCCCCGCGCTGTAGGACCCGACCTCCCGGCGCCGCCCCGCCCTCACCGGGCGGGGCGCCCCGGGACGGAGGGGACCCCCCGCGGCTCCGCAGCGCCCGGCCGGGCGCCCGCGTCGCGCCCGGCGCCGTCGGGCGCTACCCGGCGTCGCCCACGGAATCGGCGACGGAGTCGGGCGCCGCCCGCATCCGCCCGATGCGCGGGAGGTTCGCGGTCATCCACGCCTCGCGCGCCCGCAGCCACTGCGTGAGGCGCCTCGTCTCCTGCAGGTAGGTGTCCCGCAGCACCGGATCCGAGATGGTGCGGCTCACGGGCACCGGGCCCAGGCGCCGCCAGCGGCGCAGGTTGCGCACCTGCGCGTCCGCGACGAGCTGCCCGTCGCGCTCGATCTCGGTCACGAGCCGCCGGACCAGGCCGCGCCGCCGCAGCTGCGCCCAGCGCCGGGTCATCGCGCGCACGAAGGCCGGGTCGTCATACCACCGTGCGGCCCAGCGGCGCCCGCACAGCGTGCACCCCTGGGGGCCCGACGTGGAGCGCGGGTACCCCATGGCCAGGTCGAAGTCCCATACGGGACCCATCGCGAGCCGCCCACCCCGCCCCTCGTGGATGAAGGTGCTGGCGCGGAAGGCGTCGCGGTTGCGCAGGAACTCGTTCAGCAGGGCGTAGTCGACGGCCGCCTGCAGGTCGAGATGGCGGCGGTAGCCGCGGACGGGGTGGCGGAAGTCGCGGCCGTACAGCGCCCTCTCGTACGCCCGCAGGCGGCCGGCGACGGCCCGCACCCGGGACGGCTCCATGTCCCGGCGCCGGGGGTCCGCGAACACGATCGGTGTACGTGACACCGGGGTGCGGACGAACTCGTCGCGCGGGCCGAGGCGCGCGCCGTCGGTGAACTCCAGCAGGAACCCCTCCGAGCCGGGGACCGGGGACGTCACGCGGTCGTCGTCGAGCTTGAGCGACTCCATGAGCACGTACACGCCCCAGTAGCGGCCGTTCAGCACCAGCTCCACGAAGCGCGTGCGCGCCGCGTACCGGTCCATGAACCGGGCGGCGCGGTAGGCGACCACGTTGCGCATCGAGGTGGCGTCGTTGTAGGCCGCGTACAGGATCCAGTCGTTCTCGCGCGGCATGCCGAGGAGCCGCACGTTGCGGTTGTCCCCCTGCGCGTCCACGGTCTCCAGGGCGAACTGCTTCTTGGGGAAGCGCTGCGAGGACCTGCCCCGCACCTCGATCCGGATCCGCCCGTCGTAGACGTCCGCGGCGTCACCGGTCCGGTTGAGGGCGCCTCCCCCACGGTGGATCACCCGCATGGTGGCGCCAACCTTGGGGTCGTCCACGATCGGCCCGTCCGCATCGATCACCACGATGGGCAGGCGCGAGGACAGCCCGCGGGCGGGCCCCTCCGACGCCGCCACGCACGCCATCACCACAGCCACCAGCACGACGCACGCCGCGATCGGCCGAAC
This sequence comes from Miltoncostaeaceae bacterium, assembly GCA_035553775.1. Taxonomy (GTDB): domain Bacteria; phylum Actinomycetota; class Thermoleophilia; order Miltoncostaeales; family Miltoncostaeaceae; genus DATMJR01. The sequence goes on from DATMJR010000359.1 coordinate 2,773, forward strand.
GGAGCGGGGGGCGCGCAGCACGTCGGCATCCTGGCCGACGGGAGGCGCCCTCGCGAGTGCGGCGGTCCGCCCTCGCCGGGCGCGGGTCAGGCGGATGCCCCGGGCCGCCGAGCGGACCAGGCACGACGAAGGCCCGCGCGGGGGACGCGGGCCTTCGGGGCAGTGGGCCGTGTAGGGATCGAACCTACGACCTTGGGATTAAGAGTCCCCTGCTCTGCCAGCTGAGCTAACGGCCCGCGCGGGAGGATACCAGGACCCCGCCGGCGCACCATCGGCGCGGGCGCCGGGGCGAGGAGATGCCTAGGGGGCGATCGGAGCGCCGCCCTGCTCCAGCATCTGGAGCTGCTGGCGGACGGCGTCGGCGTTCACGTCGTCGGGAGCCAGGCGCAGGTAGGCCTGGTAGGAGAGCCGCGCGAGCGGGATCCGACCGTCCTCCTGCGCCAGGCGGCCGAGCTGGAGGAAGGCGGTGGCGTCGTCCGGGTTGCGGCGGGTGAACTGCTGCAGGACGGCGATCGCCTGGTCGGGACGGCCGCTCTCGACGTAGAGCCGCACCAGGGTGCTTGTGCGGATGTACTCGCGGGGCGAGAGCTGCACGGCGCGGCGCGCGGCCTGCAGCGCCTCCTCGGTCTGCCCGTCCGCCTGGTACGCGGCCGCGAGCCGGTCCCAGGCCGCGGCGTTGTCCGGCTGCTCCTCGACCTGCGCGCGGGCGTCGGACACCTGCTGCCCGGTGGCGCTGGTGGTGCCGCCGAAGACGATGACCGCGATGATCACCAGCGCGACGCCCGCGAAGGCGACGGAGGTGAGGATCGCCGCGACCTTGACGAGTCGCTTGGTCCGCTTCTGGTCGAGCAGCATCCGTCGCGGACGCTAGCAGAGCACCCTGCGCGCCTCGGCGGCGGCCGTCTCGGCCTCGTGCCGGTCGACACGCGTCGGCTCGCCCTCCCGCACCAGGCGCTCGCCGTCGACCCACACCGCCTCCACCCGGGTGCGACCGTCCAGGACCGCCGTGTGCGGGTCGCCCGGGAGCGCCTCGGGAGGCGGCCGCACCGCCACCAGGTCGGCGCGGGCGCCCGGCACGATCCGGCCGAGGTCGGGGCGCCCGAGCACGTCGGCGGCGCCGCGCGTGATCAACTCGAGCAGCGCCCGCGCGGGCGGCGGCGTCCCGCCCTCGGCCGCGTGCACGAGGGCGCAGGCGCGCGCCTCGGCCCGGAGGTCGTAGTCACCGCCCGACGCGGGGCTGTCGGTGCCCAGGCCCACGGGGACGCCGGCCGCGACCAGCGCGGCCAGCGGCATGCGCCCGCAGCGCAGGTGGGCGTTGGAGCGCGGGCAGTGCGCGACCCCCACCCCGGCGCCGGCGAGCGCCGCGGCGTCCCCGGGCGCCAGCCGCACGGCGTGCGCGGCGACCAGGCCGCGGCGCAGCGCCCCGTGCGCGGTGAGGCGGGCGACCGGCGACGCGCCCGCGGGGGCGGGCCAGACGGCGGGGCGCACGCCCGCCCGCGCCACCGCGTCCGCGATCGGCCCGTCGCCGGCGGCGAGCACGCGCTCCTCGTCGGGGGACTCGGCGAGGTGGGTCGCCCAGGGCCGGGGGGCCAGGCCGGGATCGCGCGCGAGCGCCTCCCACAGGGCCGGGCCTGCGGAGTAGGGCGCGTGCGGGGAGACGCCCACCGCGACGCGGGGCCCCGCCGCCGCCTCCGCCGCGGCGACCCGCTCCGCGAGGCCGGCGACCCGCTCGGCGGCGAGGGCCGGATCGGCGCCGAAGACCTCCAGGTGGACGACGCCGCGCTGCCCGGAGGCCGTCAGGGCCGCCGCGCCGGCGCCGGTCGGACCGCTGTCGGCGACGGTGGTCGTGCCCGCCAGCAGGGCGCGGACGGCGGCGAGCCGCGCGGCGCGCCCGTGGTGCCCCGGGGGCAGGCTGCCGATGCGGGCGAGCAGCCCGCCGAGCCAGGCGCCGAACCCGGCGGCGCCGGGGACGAGGCCGCCGAGGAGCGCCCACTCGAGGTGGGCGTGGGCGTCGACGAAGCCCGGCGCGAGGACGACGTCGCCCAGGTCCTCGAGGGCGGCTCCCGGCCACCGTGCCGCGACGTCCGCGGTGGCACCGACGTCCGCGACGACGCCGTCGGCCACGACGACGCAGCCGGCCGCGAGCGGCGGGGCGGCGACCGGGAGGACCCAGGCCGCCCGCAGGCGGAGGGGCCTAGACCTTGTCGGCGTCGGTGGAGGAGCGCGGAGCCGGCGGCGCGGCCTCGTCCTCCCCGCTCGTGATGCCGCGCTTGAACTCGCGCGCGCTCGACCCCAGGGACCGCCCGATCTCCGGGAGCCGCTTGGCCCCGAACACCACGAGCACGATCAGGAGGACGATCAGCAGCTGGACGGGACTGAAGTCCACGGAGCCTCCCGGCGGGCGTGGAGGGAACTGCGAGGCACGCTCAGGGTACCATGACCGCGGTGACCGCCACCGCGAGACGCCGTCCCGGGGACCGCATCGATCCGATCGCCGCGGGGTGGGGAG
>DATMJR010000360.1:0-3627 GCA_035553775.1 Miltoncostaeaceae bacterium
CAAACATCTGTACGACGTTGGTGCGGCGTGTCGCGCCGCGGCTGCTCGACCCGCGCGGCCCCCTCTGGTACATCTTCGTACGACTGTTCGATCGTACCCGTGTTCGAGCGAGGGGGTTGCCGTGGTGGATCTGCCGGTCCGGCCGCGCCCGGGGGTTCGCCTGACCCTGCGCGGGCGCCTCCTGCTGCTGCTGGCGGTGCTGCTGCTTCCGGTCGCCGCGACCGCCGCGCTGGTGGCCGGGGTGCTGGTGGTCGGGGCGTCCCGGGCCGCCGACCCGCCGCCGGCCCGGGGGGCGGTGGTGCGCCCGGGCGACGCGCTGTGGTCGGTGGCCCGGCGTTGCGCGCCGGAGGCGGCTCCGGTCGCCACCATCGGGGAGCCGGTCGCCACCATCGAGCTGATCCGTCGGTTGAACGCTCTGCGGGGCCGCGCCGGCATCCCGGTCGGCGCCTGCGGCTGACCGCGCCTGCCGACCGGACCGTCACCCCGGGGCACCCGCTGCGGGTGAGCGGGGCACGACGCGGTGTCGCGACGCGCCGACGAGGGCGTTTCGACTTGCGTGCCGCGCGTCGGCCGCCTAACGTCAACCCCAACATCTAGTAGTGACATGGGTGTAAGTCATCCACAGGTTGGGTCCGACTACCCCGTGTTATCCACACGCTCAGTACGGCGCGGGGACACCGGCGGTGTTCGGTCGCCGTGATGAGCCGTGCCCGTTGGCCGCTGCGAGGGGGAGTCGATCGTGCGGTGCCCATACTGCCGGCATCCGGACTCGCGGGTGGTCGACTCCCGGGAGGCCGACGACGGCAAGCTGATCCGCCGTCGCCGGTCCTGCCCGGAGTGCGGCAAGCGGTTCACCACGGTCGAGGAAGCGGTCCTCGCGGTGGTGAAGCGCAGCGGGGTCACCGAGCCGTTCAGCCGGCAGAAGATCGTCGGCGGCGTGCGCAAGGCCTGCCAGGGGCGGCCGGTGGACGACGACGCGATCGCCCTGCTGGCCCAGCGGGTCGAGGAGGCGGTGCGGGCGCGGGGCGCCGCCGAGGTGCCCAGCCACGACGTGGGCCTGGCCATCCTGGGCCCGCTGCGGGAGCTGGACGAGGTGGCGTACCTGCGGTTCGCCAGCGTCTACCGGTCGTTCGACTCGCTCGAGGACTTCGAGCGCGAGATCGCGGCGCTGCGCACGGCCGCGGAGCCGGCGGCGACGTCGCCCGCCACGGACTAGGGCGGACCGCCGGAGCGGTGGCCGGCGGCGGCCCCGCGCCGGCCACGGGCCGCCACGGAGGCGGCCGCCACCGAGGCGGTCGCCGGTCAGAAACGAATCGCACACAGACGACGGCCGCGCACGCGGACGGCGGGGAGAGAGTCGATGAGCCAAGGGGGCTGGGACATGGCGGGGGAAGGCACCACCGCGGGCAGGCAGCGCTCGCGCACCACCAACGCGACCACCGGCGGGACGCGCACGGACCGTGGCGGCCTGCGGGTGGAGCGCGTGTGGACGACCGAGGGCGTCCACCCGTACGACCAGGTGACCTGGGAGCGCCGCGACGTCGTGATGACGAACTGGCGCGACGGCTCGGTGAACTTCGAGCAGCGGGGCGTGGAGTTCCCCGACTTCTGGAGCGTCAACGCGGCCAACATCGTCACCACCAAGTACTTTCGCGGCGCCGTCGGGTCGCCGGAGCGGGAGTGGTCGCTGCGGCAGCTCATCGACCGGGTGGTGCGCACCTACCGCGCCGCCGGTGAGCAGCACGGCTACTTCGCCACGCCGGCCGACGCGGAGGTGTTCGCGCACGAGCTGACCTGGATGCTGCTGCACCAGGTGTTCAGCTTCAACTCCCCGGTGTGGTTCAACGTGGGCACCGCGTCCCCGCAGCAGGTGTCGGCGTGCTTCATCCTGTCCGTCGACGACTCGATGGACTCCATCCTGAACTGGTACCGGGAGGAGGGGCTGATCTTCAAGGGCGGCTCCGGCTCCGGGGTCAACCTGTCCCGCATCCGCAGCTCCCGGGAGCTGCTGTCCAGCGGCGGCACCGCCTCCGGCCCGGTCAGCTTCATGCGCGGCGCCGACGCCTCGGCCGGCACGATCAAGTCGGGCGGGGCCACCCGGCGCGCGGCCAAGATGGTGATCATGGATGTCGACCACCCCGACATCGAGGAGTTCATCGACACCAAGGCGCGCGAGGAGGACAAGATCCGCGCGCTGCGCGACGCCGGCTTCGACATGGACCTGGGCGGCAGGGACATCGTCAGCGTCCAGTACCAGAACGCCAACAACTCCGTGCGGGTCTCCGACGAGTTCATGCGCGCGGTCGAGGAGAAGGGCACGTTCGACCTGCTCGGCCGGCTCGACGGCAGCGTCATCGAGACCGTCGACGCGCCGGCGCTGTTCCGCAAGATCGCCCAGGCGGCGTGGGAGTGCGCCGACCCCGGCCTGCAGTACGACGACACCATCAACGACTGGCACACCTGCCCGGAGACCGGCCGGATCACCGCCTCCAACCCCTGCTCGGAGTATCTGCACCTGGACAACTCCTCCTGCAACCTGGCCTCGCTGAACCTGATGAAGTTCCTCCAGGGCGACGGCGGGTTCGCGGTGGAGAGGTTCGTCCGCTCCGTCGAGCTGGTCATCACCGCGATGGACATCTCGATCTGCTTCGCGGACTTCCCGACCGAGGCGATCGGCGAGACCACCCGGGCCTACCGGCAGCTGGGCATCGGCTACGCCAATCTGGGCGCCCTGCTGATGGCCTCCGGCCTGCCGTACGACTCCGAGGGCGGGCGCTCGCTGGCCGCCGCGATCACCTCGCTGATGACCGGCACCGCGTACCGGCGCTCGGCGGAGCTGGCCGGCGTGGTGGGCCCCTACGACGGCTACGCCCGCAACGCCGAGCCGCACAAGCGGGTGATGCGCAAGCACGCCGCCGCCAACGACGAGATCAAGGTCAACGGGGTGATCACGCCGGCGATCCTGCGCGAGGCCACCCGGCAGTGGCAGCAGGGCAACAAGCTCGGCGAGCGGCACGGCTGGCGCAACGCCCAGGCCAGCGTGCTGGCCCCCACCGGCACCATCGGCCTGATGATGGACTGCGACACCACCGGCATCGAGCCCGACCTGGCGCTGGTGAAGTTCAAGAAGCTGGTCGGCGGCGGCTCGATGCAGATCGTCAACCAGACCGTCCCGCGCGCCCTGCGCACGCTGGGCTACCCCGAGGAGCAGGTCGAGGCGATCGTCGAGTTCATCGCCGAGCACGGCCACGTGGTGGACGCCCCCGGCCTCAAGCCCGAGCACTACGCGGTCTTCGACTGCGCGATGGGGGACCGGTCGATCGCCCCGATGGGGCACGTGCGGATGATGGCCGCGGTGCAGCCGTTCATCTCCGGGGCGATCTCCAAGACCGTCAACATGCCGGAGGCCGCGACCGTCGAGGACGTGGAGCGGATCTACTTCGAGGGCTGGAAGCTGGGCCTCAAGGCGCTGGCGATCTACCGGGACAACTGCAAGGTAGGCCAGCCGCTGTCCAACGCCAAGCCGGGCAAGAAGGAGGCGGACAAGGAGGCGCCGCGGGAGCCGGAGAAGGTCGTCGAGTACCGGCCGGTCCGCAAGCGGCTGCCCAAGAAGCGGCCCTCCCAGAC
>DATMJR010000361.1:0-5576 GCA_035553775.1 Miltoncostaeaceae bacterium
ACGCGCCACCGCATCTGCGGCGGCGACGGGTCCGGCTCGGAGGGCAGGTCGGGCATGGGTTCGGGCACGGGGGTCGGGCCCCAGGGCCCGACCCCCGTGCCCGAGCCCATGCCCGACCTGCCCTCCGAGCCGGACCCGTCGCCGCCGCAGATGCGGTGGCGCGTTCCGGCCGACGGGGTGCCCGTGGCCGCGTGAGGGCGCTCGCGCTGAACTGCACGCTCAAGGCGTCGCCCGCCCCGTCGAGCTGCGGGCTGCTGCTGCAGCAGGTGCTCGACGCGCTCGCCGAGCACGGCGTGGAGGGGGAGATCGTCCGGGTGGCCGACCACGACGTCAAGCCGGGCGTCTCGTCGGACGAGGGGCCGGGCGACGCGTGGCCCGGCATCCGCGAGAAGGTGCTGGCCGCGGACATCCTCGTGGTCGGGACGCCGATCTGGATGGGTCAGCCGTCGAGCATCTGCAAGCGGGTGCTGGAGCGCATGGACGCGTTCCTCGCGGAGTACGACGACGCCGGCCGGCTCATCAGCACGGACCGGGTCGCGGTGGCCGCGGTGGTGGGCAACGAGGACGGCGCCCATCACGTCAGCGCCGAGGTCTTCCAGGCGCTCGTGGACGTCGGGTTCACGATCCCGCCGGGCGGCGTCACCTACTGGGTGGGGGAGGCCATGGGCGGAGTCGACTACCAGGACCTCCCCGGGACGCCCGACACGGTCGCCACGACCACCGCCACGCTCGCCCGCCACGCCGCGCACCTGGCGCGGCTGCTGCGGCTGGACGGATACCCGCCGCCGCCCTCGGGGGACTGAGAGGGCGGCGAGACGGTCCCCGTCCCGCGGGCGGGACTAGCTGCCGGCCTCCAGGAACTTGTCGCGCAGCGCACGGAGGCGCCCGCGGAGCTCCGGGTCCCCGTCGGCGATGCGGTCGACGGTCTCGCCGAACCGGCCCTCGTCCTGCGCAAGGCCCGGATCGGCCGCCACCTCGCCCTCGAGCCGGGTGAGCGCGTCCTCCAGATCGGCGACGCCCTCGTCCTGCCGCCCGAGGGAGGCGATCGCCGCCGGCACCTCGGCCAGGGTGGCGACCACCGTGACGGCGTCGGACAGCTGGTCGCGGCAGAAGCCGCCCGTGAGGACGCCGATGCAGGGGATGCCGGCCCGGGCGGCCGACTCCACATCCCACGGCGAGTCGCCCACCATGACCGCGTCGCGGTGCCCGAGGGCCTCGAGCGCCGTCTCCATGGCGTCGGGGTCGGGCTTGGTGTGCGTGACGTCCTTCGAGGTGGTCGCGTCCTGGATCAGGTCCGCGGCGCCGAGCAGCCCGACGTAGTGGTCGACCTCGTGCTCCTTGCCGGAGCTCGCCAGCACGAGCGTGTGCCCGCGACCGTGCAGCGTCCGCAGCAGGTCGGCCGCGCCCGGGAGCGGGGGGACGGACTCGAGCCGCGTGGAGAACGCCTCGTCGTGCGCCGTGCGCAGGGCGTCGCCCAGGCGGCGCTCCACGTCGTCGCCGGCGACGGCGGTCACCAGCTGGTCGCCGCCCATCCCGATGTACCGGTGGCAGACGTGCACCGGAACCTGCAGACCGTGCCCGGCGAAGGCCTCCTGCCAGGCCAGCGCGTGGTGGTAGACGCTGTCGACGAGCGTGCCGTCGACGTCGAGCAGGACCCCGCGCGGACCGTCAGTCACCGGACCCCGGCCCCGGCTCGCGCAGGGTGTTGCCCTCCCAGACCGCGTCGGTCGGGCGGTCGGGGTCCTCGGGCGACCCCTGGTCGAGTGGTCCACCCTGGTCGGGCTGCCGCGGGGACCGTTCCTCGGTCTCGCGGCGGACCGCCTCCTCGTCGCGCGGCACGCCGGGGCGTCCGCCGTCTGCGGTGATGTCCATGGCCCCCGCCTACCCCGCGGGGACGGGGGCCAATCGCACGCGGGGCTCAGGCGCGGGTGCGGCCCCAGCTGTCGTCGTGCACCAGTGAGCGCCAGGGGCGGCGGTTCTTCTTGAGCGCTGGCGGCAGGCCCTCCGGGAAGGACGGCGGGTAGCCGAGCGGGGTGAGGATCGCCGGATCGACCTCCGCCGGAAGGTCGAGCACCCCCCGCAGCCGGTCCAGCTCGAAGCGCTGGAACGCCGTCGTGGGGACCGTCCCCAGGCCCATCGCCCGCGCCGCGATGAACAGGTTCTGCATGGCGAAGCCCAGCGAGAGCAGGTCGTCGACCGCGCCGGCCTCCCTCATCTCCGGGGGGTAGTTGCCGCGGGGGACGACCAGCCCCACGACCCATACGGGCACCTGCCGGTAGCTGCCGAGCACCTGCTCGGCGTAACCGCGGGCCCACTCGGCGTGCTGCTCGGGGCTGTTGCCCTCGGCGGGCGGCCGCATGAGCGCGAAGTACCGGGCCCCGCCCGCGATCACGAGCTCCGCGACCTCGCGCCGCCTGTCGGCGTCGCGCACCACGAGCAGGCTCCACGCCTGCGCGTTGCCGCCCGTGGGGGCCCGCAGGGCCAGTCGCAGCAACCGGTCGATCGTCTCGTCGTCGACGGGCTGGTCGGTGTACGTGCGCACCGCACGTCTCTTCCTGATCGCCTCGAGCGCGTCCATCGTGCCTCCGGTCGGGATGGTCCGCGCGAGCCTACGCCCCCCGCGCCCGGGGGGGCACGTCCCCCCGCACCCGTCCAGACTGATCCGGTCGGGCACCCCGGCGCCTTTCGCATCGCCCCGGCAGCGGTTACGGTCGCGCCGCCATGCCCCATCTGCGCACGCGCCACCTCGCCTCCGTCCTCGCCGCGGCCGCCGTCCTCGGCCCCGCCGCCGCCGGTGCCCTCGCCCAGGGGACGATCTCCGTCCTGACCGCCCTGCCGTCGTCGCCCGACGGGGACAACGGCTGGTACCGCACCCCCGTCAGCGTGACGTACACCTGCACGCCCGACGCGGGCTACGGCCCCGCCACCAGCTGCCCCGGGCCGGAGACCATCTCCAACGAGGGGCCGGTCGTCCGCACGGCGACCTTCCCGCGCGACGAGGACGGCGCCCCCGGCCTGGTCACGCAGCCGATCGAGATCGCGCCCGGCGTGCCCCTGCGCGCCGACACCACGGCCCCTCCGCTGCCGGCCACGCGCGTGCCGTTCCAGAGCCGCATCTTCGACGCCGGCAGCGTGCAGCTCGCCGACTACGGCTGCGACTTCACGGGCGACCTGTCGGGCCCCGCGCCCGCGTCGTCCTGCACGGGCGCGCTGATCCCCGCCCACGGCGGGGCCCCCCTGGTGGTGGGGCAGCCCATCGACACCGGACAGGCGGACGCGGGCAACACCTGGGGGCGTCGGGAGTACCGGATCACCGCCCGGGACGCGGCCGGCAACACCTCGGTCCTCTCCGGCTACTACAACGTGGACGAGCTCCCGGGCGCCGCCGACCTGGTCACGCCGGCGGCCGGCGCGGCGGTCGCCCGCCGGCCCGAGTTCTCGTGGCACGCGCCGCTCGACGACGGCAGCGGCGCCCTGCGCTACCGGCTCACGATCGCCCTGTCGGGCCAAGGTGTGCGCACCTACGACATCCGCAGCGACGCCGCGACGGTCCGCTTCACGCCGCCCGCCGACCTGCCGAACGGGTCGGGCTCGTGGAGCGTGACCACGACGGACGCCCGGAACCGGTCGACCCCGTCCGCGCCGCGCGCGCTGACGGTCGCCACGGGCCCGCCGCCCGGGGCACCCCGCATCACGGCGTCCCCCGGCAGCACCCGCGAGCCACGGCCGCTGTTCGCCTGGGAGCCGGCGGAGTCCGGGGGCCGGTTCAGCTGGCAGGTGCTGAACGCGGCCGGCCAGATCGTCCAGGGGCCGGGCATCACCGACGCCACGGTCGTCCGGCTGCCGCAGCCGCTCTCGGCGGGCACTTACGCCTTCCGGGTGCGCCAGGTGACGGACCTCGGCGGGGAGGGTGCGGTGGCCACCTCCGCGTTCGCCGTCGTCGCGACGCCGTCGGCGCCGCCGCCCGGCAACGTCACCTCGCGTCCCGTCCGCCCGGCCACGCGCAACGCGGGCAAGCTGCGGCCGCGGGCCGGCAACCGGGTGGGGGCGCGTCCCACGCTCACCTGGCCGCGGGTGCGCGGCGCCACGCTCTACAACGTGCAGGTCTTCCGGGTCAACGGCCGGCGCTACGTCAAGGTGCACACGGCGTTCCCGCGGTCCAGCCGGCTGCGGATGCCCGCGCGGAAGCTGAGGACGGGCGAGCGCTACGTGTGGCGGGTGTGGCCGTACTACGGCGCCAGCCGGCGGTACGCGCGGACCCCGCTCGGGATCAGCTACTTCGACGTGCGGCGGTAAGCGGGCCTTCGGACGCACGGAGCGCCGTGGCCACCGCGGCGCCGAGCGCGCCGGCGGCGTCGCGGTGCACCTCCTTCATCAGGCACATCCGCAGCACGACCGCCTCGGGGACGTCGGCGGCCACCCCGGGGTGCAGGGCCCGCAGACGCTCCGCGTCGAGCCGCAGGGTCGCCACGTGGATCCCCTCCGCGGCCAGCCGGGCGACCGCTGCGGCGCTGCGCCGGGAGATCTCCGAGGCCCGCGACGCGGGCGCGAACGGGCACACGATGTCGAGTTCCGGGGGCGTCACCACGGGGCTCCCACGGGCCGACAGGGCCTCGGTCACCCGCAGGGCGGCATCCCGGGCCGCGGCCAGGTGGGCGCCCATCCCGCCGCGGTCCAGCGGCAGGGCGCGCAGCGTGGCCCAGAGGGCGGCGGCCGACGCGCCCGCCCGCGAGCATTCCAGCGTCACCTGGCCCGGGTGGGGCCCGTCGCCGGTGAAGTAGGTGTACGGCGAGTCGTGGCCGTAGTGGGCGGCCACCCCCGGGTCGGCGAACAGGACGCAGCCGCACCCGTACGGCTGCAGGCCGTGCTTGTGCGGGTCGACGACCACCGAGTCGGCGCGGCCCAGGGCCCGGAACGGACCCGCGGCCACGCCGGGCGTCCCCCCGTCGGCCAGCAGCGCGAACAGGCCGCCGTAGGCGGCGTCGACGTGCAGGCGCGCGCCGTGCGCGGCGCACAGATCGGCGATGCGCGGCAGGTCGTCGAGCGCGCCCAGGCCGGTGGTGCCGAGGGTGGCCACGACCGTCCCGACCCCTCCGGCCTCCAGCCGGCGCGCGAGCGCGTCCAGGTCGAGGCGCCCCTCGGGCACCGCCGGCAGGGCCTCGTGGCGGACCCCGACCACCTCGCACATGCGCGCGTGGGTGTAGTGGGCGTCGGCGGAGGTGACCACGACGGCGTCGGGGTGCAGGCGCCGGGCGACCCAGAGCGCCTCCAGGTTGGCCATCGTCCCGGAGGAGGTGAGGTGCCCCAGCGCCCCGGGGAGACCGAGGGCGGCGGCCAGGGCCGCGACCGCCTCGGCCTCGAGGTGGGAGGTGGCGGGACCCCCGTCGAGCGCGTGGTTGTTGGGGTTCAGCAGCATGGTCAGGGCGTAGGCCGCCCAGGCCACCGGGTGCGGCGGCTGCAGCATCTGCCCGGCGTAGCGCGCGTCCCCGAACGGGTACGTCGCGTCCAGCCGGTCCGCCAGCGCGGCGAGGGCCTCGGCGGCGGCGGGGGGCGGGGGCTCGCCCGTGAGCCCGGAG
>DATMJR010000362.1:0-2857 GCA_035553775.1 Miltoncostaeaceae bacterium
ATCCCATGGCCCCGACCCCGCGCCCCGTCCACGTCGTCGTACTCGCCGCCGGGCGCACGCGGACCGCGGCGCATGGGATGGCCCTCGCGGCGCCGGCGTCCGCGGGACCGGGGGCCGGGTGGCCGGATCCCCGTTCCCGGACGGGCGGGCGCCGGGTACCGTCGCGATCCGATGCATGGAGACGCCCTCGCCGACGTGATCGGCCCGTTCGAGGTCACGCTGACCTCCCTTCCCGGGGCGCGGTGCGCCACGGTGCGGGGCGAGGTCGACCTCGCCACCTCGCGTCGGCTCGAGCAGGCCGTCGCCGCGGCGGCCGACGGAGCCGTCGACGGCGAGGAGATCGTCCTCGATCTCGCGGCGGTCTCGTACATCGACTCGACCGGCCTGCGGGTGCTGATGCGCCTGCGCCGCCGCCTCGGGGACCGGCTCGCGCTCGGACCCGTGTCGCCGCCCGTGCGGGACGTGATCCGGCTCGCCGGACTCGCTGACGTGCTGCCGACACACCGGTAGGTCCTTCGCGTTTCCGCACGCGCGCCGCGTGGAAGGGCCCGCGTCGTGGTTGGTGTGCTCCCCATCCCGACGGCCGACGTCGGCCGTGCGCGCTCCGTGGCGGCCCCGGTCGACGCCGTGCTGGCGGCGTCGGAGACGGCCCCCCGGGAGGCCCGGCGGCTGGTGCGCGAGCTCGCCGCGCCGCACCTTCCGCCGGCGCGGCTCAATCAGCTCCTGGTCGCGCTCAGCGAGGCGGTGAGCAACGCCGTGCTGCACGCCTACCCGCACGGCTCGCCGGGCGTCGTGCGTCTGAAGGCCTGGACCGCGGACGAGTCGGCGGCCGTCCTCGTCCTCGACGAGGGCACCGGCTTCGAGCCCACCTCGCGCGAGCGCGGCCGCCGCACCGGGCTCGGCATGGGGATCGACCTCATGCACACGCTCGCCAGCGAGGTGGTCGTGGACTCCCGGCCGGGCACGGGGACGGCCGTCCTGCTGATGTTCCGGGCCTAGACGAGCGCGGCGGTGCCGCGGTGTTTGTGGCACCCTGCCCGCGGTACTCCCCTCGCCCATGCCCGGATCGCCCATCCTGCCCCCGGACATCGAGCGCGCGCGTCACGCGTCCGCTCCTGTCGAGACCGTCGTCACCGCCGACGAGTCCGCGCCCGCGCGCGCCCGTTTCGCGATCGCGGACGTCGCCCGCGCGACCGTCGGGGCGGCCCGCCTCAACGATGTCCTGGTGGCGGTCAGCGAGGCGGTGACCAACGCCGTGCACCACGCCTACGAGGGCGCGTACGGCGAGATCACGATCAAGGTGTGGCCGGGCAGCGAGACCCTCGGAGTCCTCGTCAGCGACGAGGGCCGTGGGCTCGACGTGCCCGCGCTGTTCGCGGAGGCGGACCGGCCCCATCCCGGCCTGGGCATGCGGCTGATGCGCACGCTCGCCAGCGACTTCCGCATCCTGTCGCCGCCGCGGGACGGGACGTCGGTGCTGCTGATCTTCCGGCCGTCCCGGGACACCGCCGCGGCCTGACGGCGGATGCGTCGCCACCGGCCCCGGCCGGCGGCGGACCTGCGGGGCGCCCCCAGCGGGCGAGGGCATCTGCCGCGCCGCAGGTCCGCGACGAGGGCCACCCGCCCGTGACCCCGGACGAGCCTCCGACGGGCGGCCATGGGCGTCAACGGGGATGCGTCGGAGTGGCGCCCGCTGTACGCCTCAGCGACGGCACCTGCTCGTGGTGCCGGTGCGTGCCGGTCGCGCCCCCGCTGGGGGCAGCGCCGGAGAACACGCCTCGACGTGGCGGTCGGGCCGGGCAGGCACGCGCGGCAGGATTCGAACCTGCGACCTTTGGCTCCGGAGGCCAACGCTCTATCCACTGAGCTACGCGCGCGCGGTCGGCCGAGTCTAGCCCACGGGGGCCGGGATGGCTTACGCGCTCGCCCGAGGCACGCGGGGAGGTCTCCCGCAGTCCGAGCGGGGAGGGTCGCCGGGCGACGCGCGGCCCCTGCCCCGCGCGCGGAGGGGGCGGCGACCGTTCCTGTGCGGGGCGGCACACCGTCCCCGGGGATGGTGTGCGTGCAAACCGCCGGAATCGACGATCGCGCGCATGCCGACACCGTCCTCCGGCCGCCGATGGGCGGCGCCGAGCGCCCTGGTCGCCTCCGCCCTGGTCGCCGGAGCCCTGATCACCGCCCCGGGTGTCGCGCGCACCCTCCGTGCCGACCGGGACCTGGGGCGCGCCGAGTTGGGCCAGCGCGGCCACCGCCACGTGACGCCGCCACGGACCCGCATGGCCGCGCTGCGGAAGGCCGAGCGGCGCAACACGGTCCAGCGCCGCCGGGCGCGCGCGCTCGCCGCGTCCCCCGCCGCGGCGGTGGGACGCTGGGGCGCCCCGCAGGCGATGCGCGTGAGCGCCGTGAACGCCGTGATGCTGCCCACCGGCCGGGTGCTGGTCATCGGCCCCACGCCGCGGGTTGCGTCCGAGCCGAACTCCTCCGACGCGTGGACCTGGGACCCGGAGACGGGGATCTGGCGCCACGTGCCGCCGCCGGCCGGCCCCGACGGGCGGCCGATCAACATCTGGTGCAGCGGCCACACGCTGCTGCCCGACGGCCGCGTGCTCGTGGCCGGGGGCAACCTCGCCTATCCGCGGGGCGACGGTGACCCCGACACCGGCGACGGCTACCGGGGCCTGCAGGCGCTGCTGACCTTCGACCCGTTCACCGAGACGTGGACGCGCCAGCCCGACATGCGCCACGGGCGCTGGTACCCGACGCTCGCGACCCTGAGCGACGGGCGCGTGGTGATCGTGGGCGGCTGGGACGAGAGCGGGCGGGAGGTCGCCAACCGCGACGTCGAGGTGTTCACGCC
>DATMJR010000363.1:0-4535 GCA_035553775.1 Miltoncostaeaceae bacterium
CCCTCGCCGAGGGCGCCGAGCGGCACGGCCGCCACCGCCCCGCCTGGGTGTGGATCAGCATGCTGCTGGTCTGCCTGGCGGCCGTGCCGCTCGGCGCCCTCGGCGAGGGGGCACGGCCGGCCACGGCCGCGGCGACCGTCCCGGTGGTGATCGAGGAGGGGCCGGCGGACACCGAACTGCCCATGCGCGTGCCCGTCAACGTGGTCCACGCCGAGCGCAGCGGGCCCATCGTCGACCTCGACGACCGGAGCGTCGCGCACGGCGGGCCCAACGCCGGCCGGCTGTCCGGCGGGGTGCGCCTGCCGGCGCGCGGGCCCGGTTACTACACGTACAACCCCGCCACCCAGCGCCCGCCGGGCGGGGCGGACCGCCGCTGGGGCACCTCGATGCTCGTCTCCCAGGTGCTCGCCCTGGGCGAGTGGTGGGAGCGGACGCACCCGCGGCGTGCGCGCCTGGGGATCGGCGACCTCTCCCGTCCGGAGGGCGGCGCCTTCCACGGCCCCGTCGTGGGCCACAGCTCGCACCAGAACGGGCTCGACGTGGACATCCGGCTCCCGCGCCGGGACGGGGTGGAGGGGCCGGCGAACCCCGCGAACTACGACCGCGCCCTCACCCAGCGCCTGGTCGACCGGCTCGTCGCGCAGGGCGCGACCCTGATCCTGATCGGGCCGAACCTCGACCTGCGCGGCCCCGCGGACGTGGTGGTGCGCTGGCCCAACCACGACGACCACCTGCACGTGCGGTTCGCCGACCCGGACGGGACCGGCAACTAGCCCCGGCCATGTACCGGCCGCCCGCGCGTCGGCCGCACCCGCCGGCGGGCGGCGTCAGGCGGCGGGGCCCGGCACGGGCACCGGGGGCGCCACGGGCAGGCGCGCGACCACGCGCCAGCCTCCGCCCGCCGCCGGACCCGCCGCGATCGTCCCCCCCACGGCCTCGGCGCGCTCGCGCAGCCCGCGAAGACCGGTGCCCCCGCCGGTGCCGGCGAGGGTGGCCGAGCCGGCGGCCGGACCGTTGCGCACCTCGACCCGGAGCTCCTCGGGGGCGTGGTGCACCTCCACCCCGACGGGCGCGCCGGCGGCGTAGCGCAGCGCGTTGGTGAGGGCCTCCTGAACCACCCGGTACGCCAGCCCCGCCACCGGGTCGCCCGGCGCGTCCCCCCGGCCCGACACCGACAGCCGCACGTCCAGGCCGCTGCCGTTGGCCCGCGCCACCAGGTCCTCGATCGCCTCGAGGCCGGCCGGGGGGGCCGTCTCCTGCCCGAGGAGCGCGACCAGCAGCCCGGTCTCGTGGGCGGCCTGCCGGGCCGCGCCCGCGAGCGCGGCGAAGGTCTCGCGGGTCGCCGCGGGATCGTGGGCGGCGAGGCGCTGGCCGGCGGCGGCCTGCACGACCATGACGCTGAGCGCGTGCGCGACGATGTCGTGGAGCTCCGCGGCGACGCGCGCGCGCTCGTAGCGCACGGACAGGGCCGCGAAGGCCTCCCGCTCCGCCTCCAGCTCGCGCGCCCGCTGGGCCAGCTGCCCGGCCACCAGGTGGCGCTCCCGCAGCGCGCGCCCCGCCCCCCAGGACGCCACCGTGATGAACGGGAAGATGGGGACGGGATGGCCGACCAGGATGGCGCACGCCACCGTCGCACCGGTCAGGACCACCAGGCCCGCCACGCCGGCCCGTGCCTCGCGCTGAAGGCCGGCGGCGAGCGCGTGCGCGGCGGCGAACACGTAGGCCACGGTCCCGGCGTCAGTGCCCGGCAGCGCCCCGAGCACCCCCGCCGCCAGGAACACCGCCGCCGCGCACAGCCACGCGGCGGTCGGGGCGGAGCGCGCGAGGCCCAGGGACGCGCCGAGCACCGCGCCGGTCACGAGGCCCACGTCCCACGCGGGGGCGGAGAGCGCCCCCTCGGCGGCGCCGAGGGCGCCGCCGAGCAGGGCGATCAGGAGGTCCGGCCGCCGGAGCACCCGGTTCTACACGGTGGCGTACATCGGCAGCAGCACCTCCGCGCGGGGGGTGGCGGCGTCCGGAGCCAGCGCGACGCTCCCGCCGTGCAGGCGCGCCCGCTCGCGGGCCCGCTCCAACGCGGCGCCCCCGCGGCGGCGCAGACGCCCGCCCACGTCGATGCCGAGCGCCTCGTCCTGGAATCGCAGGACGACCTCGGCCTCGCCGGGGTCCTCGAGGGCCTCCAGGAGGTGCTCCACGACGCGGTACGCCGACAGCTCCACCGCCGCCGGCAGGGCGCGGGGCCGGCCCTCGACGCGCAGGCGGGCGCCGGGGCCGCCCGCGCGCAGGAGCAGCGCGTCGAGCTGGGTCAGCGTCGGCTGTGGCTCCCACTCGGCCTCGTCGCCGTCGTCCCGCAGCACGCCCACGACCGCGCGCATCTGGTCGAGCGTGGCCCGGCTCTCGGCCTCGATCCGGGCCAGCGCGGCCGAGGCCGCGGCGGGGTCCTCGTGACCCGCACCCTCGTCCGCGAGCGCGGCGAGGGCGTCCAGGCGGCGCGTCAGCAGCGCGTCCAGCTCGCCCGAGAGGCGCGCGCGGTCCCCGGCCACCTCCAGGCGGGCGCGCTCGTCGCGGGCCTCGCGCAGCTCGGCGGTGCGGGTCTGCAGCTCGGCCACCATGCGCCCGCGCGCCCGCACGAGCAGCCCGACGACCCAGACCGCGGCGACGATCGGTCCGGCGAACGTGTAGAACGCGGCCGCGTCCGCACCCAGCGGGTGGTCGGTCACGCACACCAGCGCGGTGAAGGCGAGGATGGCCACGAGCCCGGCGAGGGCCCGGACGCGGTCCAGGCGGGCCCCGCACGCGAACGCCAGGAGCAGCGCGACGGGGATCAGGACCCCGCAGCGGATGACGTCGTCGCCGAAGACGGCCGCGTGCACCCCGGTGATGCCGAGGGCCGCCAGCGCCGCCCCGAGGGGCGCCACGCGCCGCCACAGCAGGGGCACGACGCACAGCATGAAGAGCGGCACGGCGGGCCAGGTCGCCGCATAGCTGTCGTCGAGGACCTGGAAGGTCATGAAGGCGCCCGCCACCACGGCCGCCACCGCGGCGATCGCGACGTCGAGGGTGCCGGGCCGCGTGCGGGGGGATGTCATGGACCGGATCATGGGTGCTGACCGTCCTCTCGGTAAAGGGTCCGCCCGGTCCGCGCCGGGATGTGCCGAGCATGGGGCCGGAGGGGGGCGGCCCGCGTCCCCACGCGGGACGAACCGCGCGGGCGGGCCTCGTCCCGGCGGATGACGACGGCGCCTCCCGCGCGCGGGCATGCTGGCGGCGTGGACGCGCCGATCCTGACCCTGCTCGCCGCGGACCCCGGCGCGCACCCGCGGGGCGGCCCGGGGGCGGACGACGCGGCGGAGGCGCTCCGCCGCGCGGCCCTGGAGGTCCTGCGGGCGACGGCCCGCACGCACGGGGGACGCGAGGTGGGGCGTCCCGGCGGCGGGCTGATGATGGCGTTCACGAGCGCCGCCGCCGCCGTGCGCTGCGCCGCGCGGATGCAGCGGGGCCTCGCGGAGGCCGGGATCTCCGCTGCGCGCATCGGGGTCGCCGCCGGCGAACCGATCCGCGACGGCGACGACCTGCGCGGGACCCCCGTGCTGCTGGCCGACGGGCTGTGCGCCGCCGCCGAGCCGGGTGCGGTCCTGGTCACCGAGGTCGTGCGGCAGGTGGCGGCGCCCCGCGTCGCGGAGGTCCTGCGTCCGGCCGGCGCGGTGCGGGTGCCGGGGATCCCCGACCGGGTCGCCGTGGTCGAGCTCGTCTGGCGTCCCGAGCAGGCCGCGCCGCCTGCCGCGGCCGCTCCGCCCCGGGCGATCTCGGTGGTCGTCGCCGACGACCAGCGCCTGGTGCGCGCGGGGTTCCGCGTGATCCTGGAGGCCGAGAGCGACATGCGCGTGGTCGGCGAGGCCGAGGACGGGGCCTCCGCCGTGGAGGAGGTGCGCCGGCGACGGCCGGACGTGGTGCTGATGGACATCCGCATGCCCGGCATGGACGGCCTGGAGGCGGCCGAGCGGATCCTGGCCGACCCCGCGCTGCCGACCGCCGTGGTGATGCTGACGACGTTCGACCGGGACGAGTACGTCTACGAGGCGCTGCGGGTGGGGGCGAGCGGCTTCCTGCTGAAGGACACGCCCGCGGACCGGCTCCTCGACGCCGTGCGCGTCGCGGCGGGGGGCGACGCCCTGCTCGCGCCCTCGATCACCCGACGGCTGATCGCGCGCTTCGCGCGCGCCGCGCGCCCGGCCCCCGGCGGGGTGCCGCCGGCGCTCGCCGCGCTGACGCCACGCGAGCTGGAGGTGCTGCGCCTGGTGGCCCGGGGCCTGTCGAACGGCGAGATCGCGGCGGCGCTGGTGCTGGGCGAGAACACCATCCGCACGCACGTTGCGCATATCCTCGCCAAGCTCGGGCTGCGGGACCGCGTCCAGGCGGTCGTGGTGGCGTACGAGACCGGCCTGGTCGCGCGCGACGGCGGGGACGGGGACGCATAGGCCGGGCCGGGCCCGGACGGGCCGTCACGCCCCGGGACGCGCGACGGCCCGGCGGACCAC
>DATMJR010000364.1:0-8152 GCA_035553775.1 Miltoncostaeaceae bacterium
GCGGGGCCCACGCGCCTGATCGGCGACCTGGTGATCGAGGCCGATCTCGGAGACGCGACGCACCGGGTGGTGGGGTTCGAGAACCACGCCGGCCGCACGCAGGTGGGCCCCGGGGCACGGCCCCTTGGCCGCGTCGTGCACGGGCACGGCAACAACGACCGGGACGGCGGCGAGGGTGCGGTGCGCGATCGCGTCATCGGCACGTACCTGCACGGCCCCCTCCTGCCGAAGAACCCGTGGCTGGCCGACCAGGTGCTGTCGTGGGCCCTGGAGCACGCGACGGGGCGGGCGCCGGCGCTCGAGCCGCTGCCCGACGACCTGGAGCGGGTCGCACGGGCGGCCGCGGAGGCGCGCGCCGCCGCCCGGCGGTAGCGGAGCCCCCGGAGCCCGTCGCGGCCGAGGTGCGGCCGCCCTGCGGTTGACCCGCATCCAGGTTCACGAGTGGTGCGCGGGCACGAGCCGCAGCCACCCGAGGGGTGGCGGGCGACGGGCGGACCGAGACTGTGGCGGTGACCCACACGAGGAGAGGAACCGCCATGAGCGAGGACGACGACCGGCCTCTGCGCCCGCGCCGCCGTGGCCCCGGACTGGTGATCGTGTTCGCGTCGACGCTGGCGCCCGCCCGGTCGCGTGCTCCAGGGCCCACGACAGCACCGTGTCGGCCAGCCACGGGTTCTTCGGCAGGAGGGGGCCGTGCAGGTAGGTGCCGATGACGCGGTCGCGCACCGCACCCTCGCCACCGTCCCGGTCGTTGTTGCCGTGCCCGTGCACGACGCGGCCAAGGGGACGCGCCCCGGAGCCCACCTGCGTGCGGCCGGCGTGGTTCTCGAACCCCACCACCCGGTGCGTCGCGTCTCCGAGATCGGCCTCGATCACCAGGTCGCCGATCAGGCGCGTGGGCCCCGCGACCGTGTCGACGTCCAGCAGGCCGATGCCCGGCATCCGGCTCCCGTCCACGGCCGTGTAGCCGTGCCCCGCGAGCTGGTAGCCGCCGCACACGCACAGCACCACCGCGCCGTCCGCGGCCGCCGCGTGCAGCGCCGCGGCCTTGGTGCGGGGCAGGTCCTCCGCCACCAGCGCCTGGTCGCGGTCCTGGCCGCCGCCCAGGTAGTAGATGTCGTGGTCGGCCGGGATCGGGTCGCCCAGGCCCGCCTGCGTGACCTCCAGGCCCAGGCCGCGCCACTCCAGCCGGCGGCGGAGCACCGCGATGTTCCCGCGGTCGGCGTAGATGTTCATCTCGCCGGGATACAGGTGGCAGAGACGGACCGTACTCACGCGGCCGCCCGGCAGCGGTAGACCTGGTGCAGGGCGCCGTCCTCCAGTGGTTCGCCCGCGAAGCCACCCCAGCATTGCAGCGGCTCCAGGCCGGCGCGCGCGAGCAGGTGGCCCAGCTCCGGCGGCGTGAACAGGTGCACGCGGTGCATGCGGAGCCGGGTGGTCATCGCGCCGTCCGCCGCGACCGCGTCGATGCGCACCGTGTACTCGGCCGTCTGGGTCACGGCGTCCCAGCCCTCGTACCATGCCGTGCGCACGAGCAGCCCGCCCGACTCAGGGTCCGGATGGACGCCGTCGGAGCGCACCACGCCCAGCGACGCCGTGATCTCGCCCGCGTCGGGCATGACGACGTCGAACCAGAACTCGCCCCCGGGGGCCAGGTGCTCCCGCACCCCCTGCAGGGCCCGCAGCTGCTCCTCGGGCTCCAGCAGCAGCTGCAGCGTGTTCATCGCCGCGACGGCCAGGGGCACGCGCACGGCCAGCGACAGCGCGCGCAGGTCGGCCGGAACGGTGCGGATCCGCTGCGCCACCTCGGTGCCCGCCGCGGCGGCCCGCTGGGCGAGCTGGGCGAGCATCCGGTGGTCGGCGTCCACCGCCCACACCTCGTGCCCGTCCTCGGCGAGCGGGATCGCCACCCGCCCGGTGGCGGCGCCAAGGTCCAGGACCGGGCCGCCGAGGCGTCCCGCGACGGCACGCCACAGCGGCAGGTCGGGCGCGTAGTGCGCGTGCTCGGCGGCGAAGCGGTCCGCCTCGTCGGCGCCGGCGCCCAGACGCGCCGCGAGGCCCTCCCCGGCGTCAGCGGTCATGCCAGAAGGCGCGCGCCGCGCCGCGCCGCACGAGGATCTCGCGCAGGCCGAGCATCGCCGTGTAGGTGGGGAGGGCGTACAGCGGCGCGCCCGCCGGCAGCCCGTCCAGCGCGGCGTCGAGGGCCTCGGCCGGATCGGCGACCACGTGGATGCGCTCGCGGGGCAGCCCCGCGTACAGGAAGCGCAGCGCCATGTCGCCGGCGCGGTCGCCGGTGACGGTGAGCGCCGCCAGGCGGTCCACCAGCGGCTCGTAGTCGACGTCCCAGATCCAGCTGACGTCCTGCCCGTCCGCCGTGCGGTCGTTGAGCGCCACCAGCAGGTGCAGGGGGTCCGGGTCGAGCAGCACCGTCTGCACGGTCGTGTTCGCGCCCGCCGGGTTCTTGGCGAGCAGCAGCACGAGCTCCCGGTCGCCCACGCGCACGCGCTCCCCGCGGCCGAACGCCGCGTCGGCGCCCGCGACGGCGCCGGGGATCCGCGCCGCCTCCACGCCGAGCGCCAGGGCCCCCGCGACCGCCGCGGCGGCGTTGTAGGCGTTGTGCACCCCGGGCAGCGCCAGCCGCAGCCTCATGGGGCCCTGCGGCGTCGCCAGCTCGAGCGCCGCGCCGCGCGGACCCTCCAGCACCACCCGCGTCAGGGCCACGTCCGGGGCCGGGCGGCGTGTGTGGCCGCGGGGGCACGCCCAGTCGCCCATGTGGCCGAGGGTGACGCGCGCGTAGTCCAGCGCGGCGCCGCAGACGCGGCACCGGGTGGAGTCGGAGGCATGGGGCAGCGCGTCCAGGGCCACCGCGGGGTCCTCGACGCCGAAGTAGGTCACGGGGTGCCCGCCGTCGGCCAGGCCCGCGACCGCCGGGTCGTCCGCGTTCAGCACCAGGTGCGTGTCGCCGGGCAGCTCCGCCACCATCCGCGCCCAGGCCTCGGCGATCGCCTCCAGCTCGCCGTAGCGGTCCAGCTGGTCGCGGAAGAGGTTCATCAGCAGCACCACCCGGGGCCGCAGGCGGCGTGCCACCTCGGGGAGCGCGAACTCGTCGACCTCCAGCAGCGCCGCGTCCGGGCGCGGCCGGCGCGCCGCCGCCTCCAGGAGCGCGGTCGCCACCCCCGAGGCGAGGTTGGCCCCGGCGGGGTTGGACACGTACCGCCACCCCTCGGCGTCCAGGCAGGCGGCGATCAGGCGCGCCGTGGTGGTCTTGCCGTTGGTCGCCGACACGACGGCGGCGCCGTGCGGCAGGTCGCGGCCCAGCTCCTCCAGGGCCCCGGGCCGCAGGCGCAGCAGCACCTTGCCCGGCGCGCTGGTGCCCCCGCCGCGGCCGAGGCGGCGCGACAGGCGCCCCACGGTCCGCGCGATCGTCAGCGACGCCGCGCGGGTCACGGGGCGCGCCGGTCGCCGGCGTGCCGGCCGGCGAGGGTCGCGACGCCGCCGTCGGGCGCGCCGACCAGCACGTCGGCCGGCGACACCCGGAACAGGCCCGTGTCCACCACGCCGGGCAGCGCCCGGATGCGTGCGTGCAGGGCCTCCCAGTCGGCGCCGGCCGGCGGCCGCACGTCGAGCAGCGTCAGCCCGTCGTCGGTGGGCGCCGGGCGCGCCACGGGCGCGAGGTCGGCGAGCGCACCGGCCACGAAGGCGGTGGCGAACGGCAGCACCGCCACGGGCAGCACCCCCCAGGCGTCGGCCGAGGGGGCGAGCTTGGCGGCGTCGACCAGCACCACGAACCGGCGGGCGGTGTCGTCCACGATCCGCTCCCGCACGAGCGCCCCGCCCGCGCCCTTGACCACGAGCCCCTCGGGCGTCACCACGTCGGCGCCGTCGAACGCCAGGTCGACGGGGCCGCGCATGTCGTCGAGCGGGATGCCCAGGCCGGCGGCGAGCTCGGCGCTGGCCCGGGACGTGGCCACGCCCACGCAGCGCAACCCCGCGCCCATGCGTTCGGCGAGCGCGTGGATGCCCGCGGCCGCCGCGCGGCCGGTGCCGAGCCCCACCCGGCCGCCGTCGGGGACGAGGGCGGCCGCGGCCCGGCCGGCGGCCTGCCACGCCCTGGCGCGCGCGTCGCTCACGGTCGGGCAGGTTATGCGAGACTCGCGCGCATGGTCGAACTGGCACCCGGCGTCCGGCTCGTCGACTCGCTCCTCGGGGGGCGGGAGGGGCTCACCTCGGTCTACCTGGTCGCCGGCGAGCGCCTCGCGCTGGTCGACACCGGCGCGCAGACCAGCGCCGGCGCGGTGCTCTCCGCACTCGCCGAGGAGGGCGTGGGCCCGGACGACCTCGCGCACATCGTGCTCACGCACATCCACCTGGACCACTGCGGCGGCACCGGCGACCTCGCCCGGGCCTTCCCGCGGGCGCGCGTGGCGGTGCACGAGCGCGGCGCGCGCCACCTGGCCGAGCCCGCCCGCCTGGTCGCCGCCTCGCACGCCGTCTACGGGCCCAAGGCCTCCCTATACGGCGGCCTGGAGCCGGTGCCCGCCGACCGCATCGACGTCGCGCCCGACGGGTACGAGATCGACCTGGGCGGCGGCCGCGTGCTGCGCATGCTCGCCACCCCGGGGCACGCCCGCCACCACATGTCGGTCCTCGAGACCGGCGACGGCACGCTCATGAGCGGCGATGCGCTCGGCGTCGAGTTCGGCGCCGGCGGCCTGTACCCCTCCACGCCCCCCTCGGACGTCGACGTCCCCGCGGCGCGCGCCAGCATCGCCCGCCTGGCGGCCGAGAAGCCGGCCACGGTGGCGCTGGCGCACTTCGGGCCGCCCACCGCCGACGACGCCTTCGCGCTCAGCGACGAGCGCTGGGCGCGGATGGGCGAGGCCGCGCTGCGCGGACACCGGGAGGCCGGCGGCGAGGGCGCCGTCGCGGCGGTGCTGGAGGCGGCGCCGCTGCACGGGATGGTCGACGACGAGGCCGCGCGGCGCATCTGGGAGTGGCTCGGCTGGGACAGGGACAACCTGCAGGGCCTGGCCGCGTGGG
Organism: Miltoncostaeaceae bacterium; assembly: GCA_035553775.1. Taxonomy (GTDB): domain Bacteria; phylum Actinomycetota; class Thermoleophilia; order Miltoncostaeales; family Miltoncostaeaceae; genus DATMJR01. Next base: position 5,041 of record DATMJR010000364.1, read on the forward strand.
CCGCCCGGCAGGCGGAGGCGGAGGACGCCGCCGGCTGACGCGTGACCCTGGTCCCGCCCTCGCGGGGCACAGGTACCGAGCGCCCCCGTGGGGTGCGGAGCCGGCCCGGTGGCGGCCGGGCACCGTGGTAGCGTGCCTGCAGCTTCGCGACCGGAAAGGACCCGCATGGCCTCGTCGCACCACGACGACAACGAGATGCTCCCCGCCACGTGGCCGTTCCGGGCCGCCGGCACGGTGATGATCCTCGCGACCGTCTGGTTCTGCACGGGGTGGGGCATCCGCGACCTCGGCCCCGAGGAGCGCCTGTCCGGCCACATGCCGGTGTTCTGGTTCCTGATCGCCCTGGCGGTGCTGTTCGTCGTGGGCGGCGCGGTCTACAACCTCATGCTGTCGCGCCGCCGCACGGCCCACCAGGGCCACTGACGCCCCGGCGGCGCCTGCCGTCCGGCGGGGCCCGCACCCTGGGGCGGCAACGGGGAGCCGCGCGGTGAGCGACCCGGACGTGCCGGTTGCCGCCGCGCGTCTGGCCGCGCTGGCCGCCCGCCTGGACGACCCGTCGTGGGAGGACGCCGCGCAGGCACTCGTCGCCGGCGCCGATCCGCCCGGTGCCGCGCCGCCCGCCACCTGGCACCACCTCGCGATGGCGGGCCTCGACCTGGTGGGGGCGCTCGTCGCCGCCGGCCGCTGGGGCGAGGCCGAGGTCCACGCCGCGCACCTCGCGGCCCACTTCCACGAGACCCGGTGGGAGCTGCACCCGGTGGCCGCCATGGGATTCGCGGCGCTGCGTGACTCCGTGCGGGCCCGCGACCAGGAGGGCATGGACGACGCGGCCGGGCTCATCCGCGAGATCCTGGGCGGGGCCGGCGACGCCGGGGGGGAGGGGGCGTGACCGCCGATCTCGGTCCGGTCGACCCGGCGTCCGGCCCGCGCTTCCGCCGCGGGCGCCTGCTCGTCGCGGCCCCGGTGCTGACCGACCCCAACTTCCACCGCGCGGTGGTGCTGATGCTCGAGCACTCCGGCGATGGCGCGCTCGGCCTGGTGCTCAACCGGCCGACGGGCATCGTCGCGCGGGAGGCCATCCCGCCCCCGCTGGGCGACGCCCTCGCCCCCGGCGAGCTCATCCACTCGGGCGGGCCGGTGCAGCCCGACGCGGTCATCGTGCTGGCGGACTTCACCGACCCGGCCGACGCGGCCTCCATCGCGTTCGGGTCGGTGGGGATCGTCGATCCCCGGGGCGACCAGGGCGACGTGGCCGACCGGGTCCGGGCGCTGCGCGCGTTCGGCGGCTACGCCGGCTGGGGCGGCGGGCAGCTGGAGGCGGAGATCGCCGAGGGCGCGTGGCTGGACGCCGAGGGACGTCCGGAGGATGTGTTCACCGACGCGGCCGAGGGGCTGTGGAGCCGCGTCCTGGAGCGCAAGGGCGGCGCCTACCGCCTGGTGGCGCGCATGCCCGAGGACCCCTCGCTCAACTGAGCGCGGGGGTGCCGGGGGCCCGGAGGCCCCCGGCGTGCGGCGTCAGCCCAGACGCGAGGCGTCCGGCAGCGAGGCCAGCTTCTGGAGCGACTGGCTCTCGACCTGGCGGATGCGCTCCCGGGTCACGTTGAACATGCGGCCCAGCTCGTCGAGCGTGCGGGGCTTCTCGCCGCGCAGGCCGTAGCGCAGCTCCAGGACCCGCCGCTCGCGGTAGCTGAGCTGGTCCAGCAGGTCGCGCAGGGCCTGCTCGCGCAGCGACACCTCGGCGGAGACCTCGGGGGCGACGGTGCTCTCGTCGGCCAGGAAGCGGCCGAGCTCCGACTCCTCCTCCTCGCCCACCGGCTTCTCGAGCGAGACCGTGGGTTGCGCCGAGCGCAGGATCTCCTCCACCTCGTCGGGCGGCAGGCCGGCGGCGTCGCCGATCTCCTCCACCGTGGGCTCCCGGCCGAGCTGGCCGATGAGCACGCGCTCGGCGCGGCTGATCTGGTTGAGCTTCTCGACCACGTGCACCGGGATGCGGATGGTGCGGCCCTTGTCGGCCAGCGCCCGCGTCACCGCCTGCCGGATCCACCACGTGGCGTACGTGGAGAACTTGAAGCCGCGCCGCCAGTCGAACTTCTCGACCGCGCGCACCAGGCCCAGCGTGCCCTCCTGGATGAGGTCCAGGAACGGCAGCCCGCGGCCGCGGTAGCCCTTGGCGATGGAGACGACGAGGCGCAGGTTGGCCTCGACCATCTGGCGCTTGGCCTCCTGGTCGCCCAGCTCGATGCGCTTGGCCAGGCGCACCTCGTCGGCCGCGGTGAGCAGGGGGACGCGCCCGATGTCCTTGAGGAACAGCTGCAGGGCGTCGGTGGTCTGCTCGACGGTTGCGGCGGGACGCCGGGGGCGCTCCGACTCGTCCGCGATCTCGGCGGCACGGGTGTTGGCCTCGACCTGCTCGAGCAGTTCGATGCCGGCTTCCTCGAGCTGCTGGTAGACGTCCTCCGCGGCCTCGGTGTCCAGCCCGAGCCCGTCGAGGACCTCGGCCACCTCCTCGAGGCCGAGGAAGCCCAGCTCCTGCCCGCGCACGATGAGCGCGCGGAGCTCACCGTCATACTTCAGGACCCCCAACTGCTGCGTGGACATCCGCCTCCCGTTCGAATCAGGGGACATGGGTCGAGATCCGGCGCGGAGGCGTCCTGCCCCCCGGCTCCGGAGCCCCGCCGGAGCGGGGTGTGGGTCGAGCGCGTGGTGTGTGCTGCTGATGGTCCGCCGAGGTGGTGCGGGCCGGGCCGGGACGTGCGGTCTCCGTCGTGCGCCGACCGGATACAGCGTGCAATATCCGACTTTCCGTGTCGCGCGTCAAGACTCGGTTAAGAGGTGGACGACGCTTGTCACCTCCCTGTGGCATCTCGCCGGGGTGACGTGCTAACGGGCGCCGCAGACGGGCCACGAGGACGGGCCGGTGCGCTGGTACAGCAGCGCGGCGCGCCGGTCCTGCTCGGCCTCGGAGGCGGCCGCCGGGTCGCCGCTGCCGCCCACGGCGCGCCAGGTGTCCGGGTGGAACTGGTACTTGCCCCGGTAGGTGCCGCCGGGCGAGACCGCGCGCGGGTTGCCGCCGGACTCGCAGGCGGCGATCTGCTGCAGGTGGCTGTCCACC
>DATMJR010000365.1:0-3076 GCA_035553775.1 Miltoncostaeaceae bacterium
CGGTGCTGCGCAGGGCGATGCGACTGCGGCCGATGCGGATCTCGTCCCCCGGGCGCAGCGCCTGCTCGCCCGTGAGGCGGGTGCCGTTGACGAACGTGCCGTTGGTGGATCCGAGGTCGCGCACAGACCAGGAGCCCGACGACCCGGTCACCTCGGCATGCCGGCGGGACGCCTGGCTGTCGTCGAGCACCAGGTCGGTGCCCTCCTCGCGCCCGATGACGACCGCCGCGCCGGTCAGGTCGACCCGCTTCCCCTGAGACGCGCCGTCCGTGACGAGCAGGAACTCCTCAGCCATGTATCGCTCCGGTGACGGACTGATCGGACAGTTCTCAGGGCGAGGACTCTAACGGCCGATGCGGCGTTACCGCGGCCCCCGAAACCTCCCCGAAGGGGTGGTAACCGGCGCCCGGACGCTGGGTTAGCGTTGCCCCACCCCCCGACCCCGGAACAGGTCTCGGCATGGACATCACCGGCTTGAATCTCCTGCCCGCGGCCGCCGCCACGACCGGCGACCCGATCACCACGTCGGCGTTCGACATCGCCAAGGTGCTCGTGGCGATCGCCGTCGTCGTCGCCGTCGCACGCCTGGTCGGCACGCTGTTCGCACGCATCCGTCAGCCCCGTGTGATCGGGGAGATCGCGGCCGGCATCATGCTCGGCCCGTCGCTGCTGGGGGCGATCGCCCCGGAGGCCACCGAGTGGCTGTTCGGCGACGTCGTCCCGACCCTGGGCGTGATCGCCAAGCTCGGCCTGATCCTGTTCATGTTCCTGGTCGGGCTCGAGTTCGACGTCACGCTCGTGCGCGGCAAGGGCCGCACCCTCGGCACGATGTTCGTGGGGTCGCTGGCGACGCCGTTCCTGCTCGGCTTCGCGCTCGGCTGGGCGCTGCGCGACACCCTGTTCCCCGAGGTCGACCGGCTCGGGTTCGCCCTGTTCCTGGGCTCCGCGCTGTCGATCACGGCATTCCCGGTGCTGGCGCGGCTGCTGAGCGAGAAGAACCTCGCCGGCACGGCCATCGGCGCCCTGTCGCTCGGCTGCGCGGCGATCGAGGACGTGTGCGCGTGGCTGATCCTGGCCGTGGTCGTGGCGATCGTGAAGGCCGACGGGGCGAGCGGCTTCCTGGTCACCTTCGGGCTGACGGTGCTGTTCGGCGCGGGCATGCTGCTGGTGGTGCGGCCCGCGATGGCCTGGGTGTTCGCGCGGATGCCGCGGCGGGACAACGGCATCAGCGCGGCCCTGCTGAGCGTCATCCTCGTCGGGGTGCTGCTGTCGGCCTGGATCACCGAGGAGATCGGGATCCACGCCATCTTCGGCGCCTTCGCCTTCGGCGTCATCATCCCGCGCGACCACCTGCTGGTGGGGGACGTGACGCTGCGGCTCGAGGACATCACCGTGCTGCTGTTCCTGCCGGTGTTCTTCGCCTCGGCGGGCCTCAGCACCCGGCTGGGCAGCATCGACCAGCTCGACATCGCCCTCGCCGGGCTGGCGATCCTGGCCGCGGCGATGCTCGGCAAGTTCGTGCCGGTGTTCCTCGCGGCGCGCAGTTCGGGCATCCCCTCCCGGGACGCGTCGGTGCTGGGGCTGCTGATGAACACCCGCGGGCTCACCGAGCTGGTGATCATCAGCGTGGGGCGCGAGATCGGCGTGGTCAACGATCCGATGTTCGCGATCCTCGTGATCATGGCGCTGACGACCACCTTCATGGCCTCCCCACTGATCGATCTGATCCGGCGACGGGAGCAGCCGACCTTCCGTCCCAGCCAGGCCGGCCTGGCGCCGGGCGAGGGCCCGCGGCGGATCCTGGTCGGGCTCGACGGCTCGGCGAGCGACGGCGCGCTGGCGGAGCTCGCCGCGCGCCTGGCCGAGCCCACCAACGCCGCGCTCGTGTTCGCCCGGGTGCTGCCGGAGCCCGAGCGCCTCTCGCGCCGCACCACCGCCTACGACGCCGAGACGGCGCGCGAGCTGGCGCGCGCGGCCGCCGAGCGCCTCGCCGCCGAGTACGAGGGCCAGGGCTACCGCACGGAGACGGTGGTGGAGACGCGCCAGGACCCCGGTCTCGGGCTCTGCCGCGTGGTGGAGCGCACGGGCAGCGACCTGGTGCTGCTGAGCTTCAACCGCTCCCTGGTGGGCAACGTCCTAGGCGGCGACGTGGGCACCGTGCTGGCGCAGTGCCCCGCCGACGTCGCGGTGCTCGTCGACCGCACGGGCGGCGGCGTCACCATGGGACGCGGCCGTGTGGTGCTGGCCCCCTACGGGCGCGGCGTGCACGAGAAGGCGGCGGTGCACCTTGCCGAGAAGTTCGCGGTCGCGTCCGGCGCCCCGCTGCAGGTGCTCGCGCGCGACGCGGCCGCCGCGGCCGAGCTGCGCGAGGAGGGCCTGGGGGAGGCGGAGGTCGCGGTGGCCGGTGCCGACCCCCGTGCCGACCTCGCGACCGCCGTGGGGCGGGCCGGCGTGCTGGCCCTCGGCGCCGGCGAGGAGTGGGCGATGGAGCGGCAGGGCGTGGGCGGCAGCCGGGCCCGGCTGGTGTCGGGGCTCGTCATCCCCGTGCTGATCGTGCGGGAGGGCGCCGCGGGAGGCGCCGACCTCGAGGGGTGGCTCAAGCGCACCCGCCCGACGCAGTTCAGCGAGTGGCTCGGCACGCGCACGGGCCAGGTGCCCGAGGAGCCGGTGCCGGCCTGAGGCGGGGTCCCGGGGGGCGTGGGATCATGCCCCCATGGACTCGCCCGGACGCGTGCGCCTGGACCGCTGGCTCTGGGCGGCGCGCTTCTTCAAGACCCGGTCGCTCGCCGCGGAGGCCGTGCAGGGCGGGCGGGTCGACGTCAACGGGACCCGCGCCAAGCCCTCCAAGGAGCTGCGGGTGGGGGACCGGGTCGACCTGACCATCGGCAGCGTCGCCTGGACCGTGGACGTGCGCGGGCTCAGCGACCGGCGCGGACCGGCACCCGAGGCGCAGCGCCTCTACGAGGAGACCGACGAGAGCCGCGAGCGCCGGGAGCGGCACGCGGCCCAGCGCCGGCTCGCCCCCGCGCCGGGGGCCGACCTGGGCGCCCGCCCCACCAAGCGCGACCGCCGGCGC
>DATMJR010000366.1:0-4565 GCA_035553775.1 Miltoncostaeaceae bacterium
CTCCGAGATCGCCGCTGAGTTCCCGGGCTTCGTGGAGGGGGCGATCCGGGCCGGCGAGGAGGCCGCGCGCCGCTGCCTGCGGGGGACCGACCCCGCTGCTTGAGCGGGTCCCGAGGGCGTCCGATACACTGGCCGACGAGCGGTCCTCGGTAGCTCAATGGTAGAGCATCCGGCTGTTAACCGGAGGGTTGCAGGTTCGAGTCCTGCCCGAGGAGTTGCGGAAGGCCCCGGAAACGGGGCCTTTCTTTTTTTCCGAGGCGTTGAGCCCGGCAACGTCGCCGTGTGCCGCCGAGCCGCGCGATCGCGGGGCGGCTCCGTGCTCCGCCACCCGTTCGCCGCACGCCACCGAGCCGCCGCCACCGCAATGCGCCGCCGGCGCAGGCCGGGCGCGACGAGAGGCGAGGCCGCGCCCGGTGCGCGGGCTTGTCCCCGCGGTCGGGAATGAACGACGATCGAGCCGGACCACTCCACGGCAATTCGCACGCCCGCCGTGCGACCCACCCGCCCTCGGGCGGGCCGGCACGCGACCGGCGGATCCTGCAGCCCGATCCGAAGGGGAATCGATGTACGCCACGATCCGGAGGTACGCGTCCGCCGCGGGACTGGCCGACGCCGTGGCCGCGAACCGGGAGGAGATCCTCGAGATCTTCGGCCGGATCGACGGTTTCCGTCACTACTTCATGCTCGCGACGGGGGGCGACAGCGCCGTCTCGATCACGGTGTGCGAGGACCGGGCCGGGGTGGAGGCGACGAACGCGGCGGCCCGCGACTACATCGCGCAGAAGCTGACCGACCTCACGGTGGATCCGCCCGAGGTGCACGTCGGAGAGGTCGCGATGCACAGCTGAGCGCCGCGCGCGCCGGAGTTCGACCGCGGCGGTCGCGACGGGCCCGCCGCGCAGGAGCGGCGCCCCGGCTCAGCCGACGAGCGCGACCTCCCCGTGGTGGTCGCAGTGGCCCCCGTGCGGGTGGTGCAGATGGCCGTCGACCAGGTAGTCGACGTGGTCGGCGTGCGGGACCGCCTCGTGACCGCAGCCGGGCCCGTGCCGGTGCCGGCCGTCGTGCGCGCCGCAGTCGTGGTCGGGCGTGCACCGCGCGGGGTTCGCCCCGGTGACGGGGAGCGCGTGCTCGTCGACGTGGTCGGCGTGCGGGTGGTGCAGGTGGCCGTCGTGCAGGTAGTCCACGTGGCCCTCGTGCGCGACGGCCGTGTGCCCGCAGTCCGGTCCGTGGCGGTGCGCGTGGCCGGGGTGGGTGGCGTGATCGTGAGTCGTCATGGGCCGATGGTGACCGGGACCTCCCGGGAGGTCCAGAAGCCGGGAGTGGGACGTGTTCGCATCGGCGGGCGACGCACGATGCGCACCGGTGGGATCGGCGCCGCCCCCGCACCGTGGTGGCGGGCGCACGCCGCCCGACGTAACCACCGGACACGCACCGTTCACCGTCGCGTCGCCCCCTGTCACCCGCCCAGCACGGAGAGTCGTCGTGACGGGCGCCCACCGCCGAGGAGCGCCCCCACCTCCCGGAGGTACCGATGCGACTCCCCTCAGGTGCGCGGCGGCTCGCGCTGACGTTCACCGTGTCGGCCGCGGCCGCGGCCACCGGCCTCGTCGCCGCGGCCGAGCTCACCGGCGACGGCAACCGCGCCGACGCGACCAAGCACGCCCGCGGAACGGGCAGCGTGGTGTTCCTGCACCCCGATGGCACCGGGCCGAACCACTTCGGCGCCGCCCGGATGTACTGGTACGGCCCGGACGCCGCGTCGCCGTGGGACCAGCTGCCCCACGCCGCGGTGTACCGCGGCCACATGCTCGATTCGGTCACCGGCACGTCCAACGGCGGCGCCACGACGCACGCGTTCGGCTACAAGGTCGAGGCCGCCGGCTCCTTCGGCCGCGACGGCGACGGCGACGCGGCCCGCCCGGTCCTGGGTCTGTCGGGCCACCCCGGCTCGATCATGCGCGAGGCCGCGTCCGCCGGCCACCCGGTGGGCGTCGTCAACGACGGCAACATCGGCGAGCCCGGCACGGGCGCCTTCCTGGCCGAGGTCAACAACCGCAACGACTGGAACGAGATCGCGCGCCAGATGATCGAGGGCCGCAGCGGGGGCGACCCGCAGCCCTGGGTGATCATGGGCGGCGGCGAGCGCAACCTGCTGCCGGACGACCGCGCGGGCGTGCACTGCCCGGCGGGGCGCAACACGGGCACCGACCTCCAGCGGGGACGCACGGACGGGCGCGACCTCATCGCGGTCGCGCAGGAGCGCGGCTACGTGGTGGTGCGCACGCGCGCCGAGTTCGAGACCCTGCGCGCCGAGGTGAACCGCCGCCCGGGCTACGCACCGCGGGTGCTCGGCGTCTTCGCCTGTCACCACCTCTTCAACGACCGCAACGAGGAGCAGCTCCGCAGCGAGGGCTTCGTCGACACGACGGTCCCCGCCGGCGACCGCCGCGGCGACCTGGTGCTGTTCGGCCAGCCGGCGCCCGCCGACGGCGACCCGGAGGACGTGGCCGCCCGCAAGCGCAGCGGGCAGAACCCGCCCACCACGGCCGAGATGACGGCGCTGGCCCTGACGATCCTGCGCCGTGCCGAGCGCGCCGAGCGCCGGCACTTCATGCTCGTCGTCGAGCCCGAGAGCAACGACAACTTCGCGAACGCGAACAACGCGATCGGCACGCTCACCGCGCTGAAGCACGCCAACGACACGATCGCCGTGGTGCGGGACCACATCTCCCGCAACCCGCGGACGCTGCTGCTGACGGCGGCCGACTCGGACGCCGGCGGCATGCAGGTGCTGCCCCAGCGCTCGGGGGAGCCGGTCGGCACGATCCCGGTGAACCCGGCCGAGGGGCAGCCGGCCGTGCAGAACCCGCTCGACGGCATCGGCGGGCGCGGGACCACCGCGTTCGAGACCTCGCCCGACCAGTTCGGGCAGACGCGCGGCTTCGGGGTGGCGTGGACGGGCACGCCGGACGTGACCGGCGGCATCGTCGCCCGCGCGCAGGGGGTCAACGCGCAGGAGCTGCGGACGCGCTACTCGGCACGGTTCGACAACGTCGACGTGTACCGGCTGATGTACCGGACGCTGTTCGGCACCCAGCTGGCCTACCCGGCCGGCCGGATCGCTCCCGCCCGCTGAGCCTCGGCGGCCCCCTCCCCGGTTCGTCGCCGGGGAGGGGGCGCGGGCTCCCTGCGTCCGCTTCAGCTGCGGCCGGGCCGCCGCGGCGGCGCGCGCATCGGGTGGGCGTCACGCTCCATCGTTCGCTCCCGGCCGGAGCCGAGGACCGGCGCGACGTGCGACGAGCCCAGGCATCGACGAGCCGCGGCGCCGGCCCCTGGTCCGGCGGGTCGCCACGGTGCGCCGCCGGCGATGCGGGGGCCTCGGCCCCGGCGTGGTATCGATGGCGCATGGCGATCGCGGTCCGGCCCGCGACGGTGTTCGAGGACGTCCGCACCATGCTCGGCCCCCGACGGCCGGACGCGAACGTCTGCTGGTGCCTGAGCTACCGGATCCCGTCGACGGAGAACCGGTCGTTGGTCGGCCCGGCCCGGGGCGAGCGGATGCGGGGCCTCATGGAGGACCGCCCGCCCGGCGTGCTGGCCTACGACGGCGACGAGGTCGTGGGGTGGGCGGCGGTCGCCCCCCGCGCCGAGACCACATTCGCGCGCAACCGGAAGATCCCCCACGTGGACGACGTCGACGTGTGGTCGGTGTGGTGCATCCGCGTGCGGCCCGGTCACCGGAAGCGCGGGATCTCGCACCACCTGCTGCGTGGCGCGGTGGCCTTCGCCCGCGCGAACGATGCGCCGGCGGTCGAGGGCTACCCCGTCGACAACGGGGGCGAGAAGGTCGATCCGACGATGGCATACGTCGGTACGCGCGCCCTGTTCGAGGCCGCCGGCTTCGTGAAGGTCGCCGACACCGACTCGGTCCTCGACGGCTTTCCGCGCGCGCTCATGCGCCTCCGACTCGACTGACCCGCCGCCCGCCGGGCCTCGCCCCCGCACCCGCGAGCAGGGCCTGGCCCGCGGGTCGTCACCGGCGCGCGCCCCTCGGGCTCAGCCGACCAGGGCGACCTCTCCGTGGTGATCGCGGTGACCCCCGTGAGGGTCATGCGGGTGACCATCGACGAGATGGTCGACGTGGTCACCGTGTGGGACCCCCTCGTGGCCGCAACCGGGCCGTGGCGGTGCCCGTCGTCGTGGGCGCCGCAGTCGTGCTCGTGCGTGCACCGCGCGGGATCGGCGTCGGTGACGGGGAGCGCGTGCTCGTCGACGTGGTCGCCGGGGGATGGTGATTGGGGCGTCGTGCAGGTGGTCCACGTGGTCGTCGTGCCCCACCGGGTCGTGCCCGCAGTCCGGCCCGTGCCGGCGCGCGTGCCCCGCGTGCGGCGGGTGATCGTGAGTCGTCATGGGTGGATGGAACGGCCCCGTCGGAGGCGTCCACACGCCGGGAGCGGGACGTGTTCGCATCTCCGGGAGGGCGCACGCGGCGTCGCGGGGGACCCCGCCGGCGGGCGGCCACCGCGTGGGCGCGCGCCGACGGGTATGACCGGTCGACACGCACC
>DATMJR010000367.1:0-3405 GCA_035553775.1 Miltoncostaeaceae bacterium
GGCGATGTTCGGGGGGTTCACGGGGGACCGGCTTCCGACCGGGGACGGGGGACTGCCTGGATCTGATCGGGACGCGGGCGCGCGGGCTTGACCCGGGCGGTGCCGCAGGACGCTCCGCGGCGTAGCCTGCCCGCGGTGCACGACGGGGACGGGCAGGCCGACGACGTGCTGCGCGCGCTGGACCGCGAGGCGATCGCCCGGGCGCGGGCGACCGGCCGGCCCGTGTGGGTGGATCTGGTGGGCCCCTCCGACGAGGAGGTGACGGCGCTCGCGGAGGTCTTCGGCTTCCATCCGCTCGCGGTCGAGGACGCGCGCCACTTCGGCCAGCGGCCCAAGGTCGAGGACTACGACGAGCACGTCTTCGTGGTCGCCTACGGCTACGACGACGCCCGGGACGCGCTGATCGAGGTCCACTGCTTCCTCGCCGCCGGCGCCCTGGTGACCGTGCGTCGCGAGGACGGGGCGGCGCTGGCGTCCCTCGAGGCCCGCGCCGCACGGCGCGGGGCGTACCCGCACGGGGCGATGGGGCTCCACGCCGTGCTCGACGCGCTCACCGACAGCCTGTCGGCGATGCTGACCGACATCGACGCGGAGCTCGCGTCGTTCGACGACCGCGCGCTCGCGGGCGACCGCGCGCTGCAGGGCGGGATCCTCGGCCTCCGCCGCCGGCTGGTGACGGCCTCGCAGATCGTGGGGGCGCAGGCCGACACCGTGGCGCGCATCGCCAGCGGGCTGATGCCGGTCCCGGGCCTCGACCGCGACGCCGAGCGGTACTTCCGCGACGTGCACGACCACCTGCTGCGGATCGCCGGCGCGATCGACGGCCACCGGGAGCTCTTGACCGGCGTCACGGGGGTCCTGCTCGCCGCGAGCAGCAACGCCCTGGGCGATGTCACCCGGCAGCTGACGGTGATCGCGACCCTGTTCCTGCCGCTGTCGTTCATCGCCGGGTTCTTCGGCCAGAACTTCCCGTGGCTGGTCGACCGGATCGGAGGCCCGGTCCCCTTCCTCACGCTCGGCCTGGGGCTGCAGGCCGGGGTCGCCGCCGCCCTGGTGCTGTGGTTTCGGCGGAAGGGCTGGGTGTAGGCGCCCGCCCTGCGCCGGGCGCAGGGCGGGCGGTCACGGGCGCCGGGAGGCGGCGCCCGCCTCCTACGGGCGCAGGTCGGCGGTGAGCCGTCCCTGCGGAGCCAGCGCGCGGAAGGCCGCCCAGCTGGGCTTGCGGGTGCCGTTCGCCCGCAGCAGGCCGGCGGGCCAATCCGCGTTGTCCTGCATGTTGAACCACACGATCACCGGGACGCGCGGATTGCGCACCTGCGGCAGGCGGAAGATCTGACGCATGTAGTTCACCTGCTGCCGCTCGGTGACCCGGACGTTGCGGAAGCGGGTCCGTGACGTGGTGTAGCCCGCCTCGGTGATGAACAGGCGCATCCGGGGCGCGCGCTGCAGGCGTGTGCGGGCCGCGCCGCGGGCGGCGCGGATCTCGCGGAGTCGGCGCTCGTCGAGCGTCAGGAGGATCTCGTCGATGCTGTTCCAGGAGGGGAACGCCCGGGTGCGCGACACCGGCGCCGCCGACGGGTAGATGTGCTGCGAATAGGCGTCGAACTTCACCGACAGGGGCGCCCGCGCGATCGCCCGCAGCCACTGCCGCGCGCCGATGCTGCCCTCGCCGCTGGTGCTGCGCGGCCCGGCCACGCCGGCGATGACGGTCGCGCGCGGGTTGGCGCGCTTGATCTGCGGATACGCCTCCCGCAGCAGCTGCAGATACGCCGCGACGGAGGAGGACGACCCCCTGCGGAAGAACGAGCGCAGGTTCGGCTCGTTCCAGACCTCCCAGTGCCGCACCTCGGGCAGGGTCGCCGCGCCGGTGCTGTACGCGGGCGCGGGGTACCGGCCCGAGTAGCGCCGGGCGATCGCGGCCATGAAGCGGCCGTAGTCGCCGGCCCGCGGCGCATTGGGGTTGTACTGGGTGTCGGAGGCGACGCGGCCGCCGCTGGACCAGGACGGGGTGCTGTACACGCTGACGATGGGGCGGATGCCGCGGGCCTTCAGGCCGGCGATCTTCGCGTCCACGCGCGTCCAGACGTAGGACGGGTCGGCCGGGTCCGTGGGCCGGGCCGGCCGGGTGGGCGCGACCTCCGACCAGAACACGTCGACCCGGGCGACGCGCGCCCGGGTCTGCTTGAGGGTGTCCAGCCGGGCGTCGATCGTCTCGATGGGGGCCGAGACGAGCCGGTCGTCCTGGATGGCCGCCACCGCGCCGAGCGCGCCGGACGCCGGGACGGCGACGGCGGCTCCGGTGGCGAGTCCGGTCAGCAGCAGGGTCCGATATCGCACGCTGAGGGCCTCCGGGGTCGTTGCGGGCGAATGCGTCCGGTGTTCGGCGGCCACGGGGGTGACCGCCCCGCACGGGCGCCGGCGATGGAGCACGCGGCGCGGTGGCGGCCCTCCGCCGCGGGCGGAGGGTGGACGGGCGAGGGCGACCCTAGCAGCGAACTCCCGTCGCACCACCCCGGGGCGGGGACGGCCGGGGGCGGCCCGGAGCCGCCCTCCGCGCGGTGCCCGACGGAATGCGCCTACCGGCGCTCGTCGAAGAACTGGCGCATCACCTCCAGCGCCTCCGTGGCGCACACCCCGCCCTGCACCTCGGTGCGATGGGGGAGCCGGGGGTCCTGGAGCAGGTTCATCAGCGAGCCCGCCGCCCCGCCGCGCTGGTCGGGCACGCCGAACACCACCCGTGCCACGCGTGCCTGCGTGATCGCGCCGGCGCACATGGGACACGGTTCCAGCGTCACGTAGAGCACCGTGCCGAGCAGGCGCCAGCCGCCCAGCGTGAGCGCGGCCGCCCGCAGCGCGAGCAGTTCGGCGTGCGCGGTGGGGTCGCCGTGACGCTCGCGCTCGTTGCGCCCCGTCCCCACGACCTCGCCCTCGCGGACCACGACGGCGCCCACCGGGACGTCCCCGTGGTGCCCGGCCGCCTCCGCCTCGCGCAGCGCCATCCGCATGAAGTGCTCGTCGCGTGGGAAGACGGCGCGCGCCACCACTCCATCCTGCCCGAGAGGCGCGCCGGCGGCACCGGAGCGCACGCACCGGCGCGGTCTGCTGGACTGCGGTGGCGATGCGCCCGGCGGCGGCGCGGAGGCGGGGGACGACCACGGGGGGACCGCATGGCGGACGGCGAGCGGCAGACGGTGCGCAGGGGCAGGCTCACCGCGCGGGGCCCGGCGGCCGACGACCTGGGCCACGCCGACGTCGGCCTGCTCAACCGCGAGCGCGACACGGCGTTCCTGCACACCGACCCCTGGCGGGCGCTGCGCATCCTCGGCGAGTTCGTCGACGGCTTCGATGCGCTCGCCCGCGTCCCCCGCTGCGTGGCCGTCTTCGGGTCGGCGCGACTCCCTCCCGAGC
>DATMJR010000368.1:0-2060 GCA_035553775.1 Miltoncostaeaceae bacterium
CGACACCTCCGTGCCGGCGGTCTGGAAGCCGATGCTGCGCCCGCTCGGGCAGCCGCCCGGGATGCCCGACGCGGCGTCGGCGCAGGAGTAGCCGATGGTGACCGTGCTCCGGTACCAGCCGTTATCGCCGGCGACCCCCGAGATGGTGCGCGTCAGGGTCGGAGGGGTGGTGTCGACGCCGAAGCTGGTGCTCCGGGACGGGCCGGGATCACCGGGGTCGTCGGGGTTCTCCGGGTCCGGGTCGCCGTCCTCGCGGACCGTGAACGTGTAGTCCCCGTCGGCGAGCGGCCCCAGCGTCACCGCGGTGGCCGTGGTCTCGTTCGGCCCGCCGCCGTTCAACGACCACAGGAAGGTGCCGTTGCCGCCCCCGCCGGACGCCCATCCGATGCTCGGCGCCGGGTTCTGCGACCAGCGCGGGGGCGCGTCGGTGATGGTCGGCGCGCTGGGCGCGGCGAGGGCCATCACGGCGAGCGGGCCCCCCATCAGGGCGGCCGAGGCGGCGGCGAGGCGGAGGCGACGAGGGGCTTTCTTCATGGTCCCGCGATGCTAGTCGCGGTCCCCCGCGCGCCCCCTTCACCGGTCGGGGGGTTCCGCCCTGGCCGCCCGGGGGGAACTTCACCGCCGCCCGACGCCGGCGTCCCTCGTCAGGGGCTCACCTGGGTGACGCGCACGGCGTCGTGGTAGACGACGCCCGGCTCCGCGATGCGCTCGTTGCGGTAGTAGCCGATCTTCATGTAGTTGCCGTGGCCGGGGTAGAGCGTCCGGATCGCGGTGGGCGGCAGTGCCTCCACCCCGTCCACCCACAGCTGGATCAGGCCGCGCTCGTCGCTGCCGCTCCAGCGCACGCGCATCACGATGTCGCGCCACCGGCCGCGGTGCAGCGGGCCGCTCCACGGGAACTCGGTCGACAGGGGCGCGCCCTCGCCGGCGTGCCGGTTGACCTGGAGGATGAGGCGGTCCTCCTGCGCGTAGATGCCCACGGGCGGCGGGCCGTCCGCGTCGGCGTGCCACTGGGCGAGCACCTGCCAGGTGTCCGCACGGGGGAAGCCGGGGGCCGGGAGGATGCTGAAGGCGTACCAGCGCTCCTGCCCCTCCTCCTCGCCCGTGCCGTGCGACAGCTCGTTGCGGTTGCCGCTCGAGTCGATGGGGTCGTCGCCCTGCTGCACCTCGACGCGCGCCGATCGCAGCCCCTCCCGGGACGGCCCGTCGACCACCCGCAGACCGCGCGGCCCGACCGACTGCACCACGTCCCAGCGCGACAGACCGCCGCTCTCGAAGTCGTCGGCGAACACCGTGCCTCCCGGCAGCACCTCGGGCGGACCGCCGCCGTTGGCCACCCGCACCCACGAGTGCGAGAGGGTGACGGCGTCGCCGTCGGGCCGCACCAGGGCCAGCAGGTGCCATCCGTCGCGGACGGAGGCGCTGTCCCAGCGGATCTCCCCGTCCTCCCCGTCGCCCTCCGGCGCCAGCCCGTCCACGCGGAACTCGGCCCCGGGGGAGGCGCTGATGCGGACCGTGCCCGACACCTCGCCCTCGGGGAGGGTCCCCGGGACCACCACGGCGCCGCCTCCGCCGGTCGCCTCGACGGTGCGCACGTCGACCGTCGGGACGCCCTCCGCACCCTCGCGGGGCTGCCCGATCTGCCCGGTCACCACGACCCGCCGGCCCGCGACCTGCTCCAGCGCCCCCTCCCCGGTGCGCCCGGGCAGGTGGGGCGTGCCCGTGTCGTCGAGCACCGCGGGGGTGCCGTCCCAGGCGCGGATGACCAGGCCCGTGACCTCGATGCCGGCGGCGTCGTCGGTCATCGCCGGCGGCGGGTCGGACGGCATCAGCAGCAGCGCCGCCACCACCGCCGCCGCCACGACGACCGCGGCGACCAGCGCCAGGGCACGCCACCGCGGCCGACGTTCCCGCGTGCGCCCCCCGCCCGCCCCGGCCCGGGCGGGGGGCGCACGCGGGAACGTCGGCCGCGCTGGCGCGCGCTGGCGCTGCTCGCCGCGGTGGTCGTGGCGGCGGCGGGTCGGACGGCATCAGCAGCAGCGCCGCCACCACCGCCGCCG
>DATMJR010000369.1:0-3307 GCA_035553775.1 Miltoncostaeaceae bacterium
ACCCCGCCTTCGTCCGCTGGGTGCGCGAGGAGCTGCGGCCGGACGCGGCCCTGTCGTACTACTGCTTCCGGCGCCTGGAGCGGCCCCTGATCGACGCCCTCGGCGGCGTCGTCAACTACCACGACGCCCTGCTGCCGGCCCACCGCGGCGTCTGGGCGACCTCGTTCTCGCTGCTCGACGGCGACGACCGCACCGGCTTCACGTTCCACTGGATGGACGAGGGGCTCGACACGGGGCCGGTGCTGCTCCAGCGCGCCGTCACGGTGCCGCCCGGGAGCGGGCTGGGGCGAGTTGACCGCGCCAAGGCCCGCGCGGCCGCCGCCGCCCTGCCGGCCCTGTTCGACCTGATCGCGGCGCGCGCCCCCGGCGTCGTGCAGCGGGGCGCGCCCTCCTACCACTCCCGCGAGGACGGCGAGCGCGCGCGCCACGTCGACGCTCCCGAGGCGCTGCCCGCCGAGGAGCTGCTGCAGCGCGTGCGGGCGTTCGGCGAGGTGCGGCTGCGCGTCGGCGACGACGGGCTGCCCGTGACGCGCCTGCGGCCCTGCGCCCCGGACCACCCGCGCGCGGTGCGCACCGCCGACGGGGTCGTCCTGGCGCCCGACCGCATCGCCGGGCTCCCCGCGCCGCTGCACGACCTGCGGGACCGCCTGCGCCGCCGCGCCGCTCCGGCCGGCTGACTCCACGCGGCCGCGGGCGGGCCACGGCGGCGGACCGTGCTACCCTGGGGAGCACAACGGGCCCGATCCAGTTTCGACGGGGCGGGAGCGTGTCGGTAAGCGAGCCGCGGACCCGGAGGACCGCGTCAAAAACCGGGATACAACGTAGCTGCGGAGTCTTCTCCCAAGCTCGCTCTCGCTGCCTAACTAGCAGACACTGAGAGCCATCGGCCTTCCCTCGGGACGCGGGGGAGATCACCGGTGTCAGCCCAGCTTCCCTGGCCACCTCGGCAACGGCACTCGGTCGAGGGGCGAGAACGAAGGAGAGCCTGGCGGAGAGGTGGCGGGCCGGCGAGGCCGCCCCTCCGCGAGATCATCTCGTCGGCTGCGCTCGGAGAAGCTGACACGTAAGCGCTTTCGGACGCCGGGGCAGTGCCGGCCGGGTCCACCTCAGACGGGGGGAGTTCCATCGGGACTCCCCCCGTCGCACGTTCCCCGTCCGGCCGCTACCGGCTCTGCATGGCGTCGAGCAGGATCGTGAGCGCGATCCAGGCCCGCCGGTCCAGCAGG
The DNA here is from genome assembly GCA_035553775.1 of Miltoncostaeaceae bacterium. Classification (GTDB taxonomy): domain Bacteria; phylum Actinomycetota; class Thermoleophilia; order Miltoncostaeales; family Miltoncostaeaceae; genus DATMJR01. The sequence continues at coordinate 1,227 of DATMJR010000369.1, forward strand.
TCCACATGCGACTCGCGCACGCTCAGGGCGTAGCGGTCCCGGACCGTCGCCGTCTTGCGGCACTCGCCCACCACCTCGTCACCCGCCTGGATGAAGAAGTGGAACTTGATCGGGAACGGCAGGTCCCCGACCAGCGGGACCAGGTTCCACGCCCGGCGCGACAGGGCGACGGCGGTGCTGCGCTCGAACACGGTCGCGACCGGCGCGTCGCCGTCGGGGGCGTACGCGTGCCAGGTGCTCTTCAGCAGCGACTTGCCGAAGTCCTTGCGGAACGCGCCGAGGGGCGCGCCCGCGGGGTCGCGCACGTCGAAGGTGGCGCCGACGTCGATGACCGAGCGCGCCTTCACCCGCGCCAGCACGTCCGACTGGGCCTCGTCCCGGAAGATCCCGAACTCCTCCCGCAGGGCCATGCGCTTCTGCTGCACGAAGGCGACGGGTTCCAGCCCGTCCGCGCCGGGCGCGAACACCTGGTACCGGTTCACCAGCGGGGTGATGCGCTGGTGCACCTCCAGGAGCGTCCGCATGTCGCCGGGGTCGGTCACGGACGGAACCCTAGCGGCGCCGGCCGCGCGCACGCGCCGCGCATGCGTCGTGCCCCGACGGGTACCGCGCGTCCGTGACGTACTCGATCGTCGCGCGCGACGAGCAGAGCGGCGAGATGGGCATCGCCTGCCAGTCCCAGGCCTTCGCGGTCGGGAGCAGCGTCCCCTGGGCCCTTCCGGGGATCGGCGTGGTGGCGACCCAGTCGATGGGCGAGCCCCTCTACGGCGACCTGGGCCTCGAGAACCTGCAGGCCGGGCTGACCGCCGGGGAGGCCCTCCGCGCGTTGCGCTCCGTGGACCCGCACCCCGAGCGCCGGCAGGTGGCGATGGTCGACGGGTACGGCAACGTCGCCGTCTACACGGGGGAGGCCTGCGTGGCGGCCGCCGGGCACGCCCGGGGCTCCTGCTGCGCCGCCCTGGGCAACATGGTGGCGTCGGCCCGGGTGTGGGAGGCGATGGTCGGCGCCTGGGAGGGTGCCGCGGGCACGATGGCCGAGCGCCTGGTGGCGGCCCTGCACGCCGCGGAGGCGGAGGGGGGCGACGTGCGCGGCCGGCGGTCGGCCGCCGTCACCGTCGTCCGCGCGCGGCGCACCGGCCGGCCCTGGCGCGACCGCCTGGTCGACCTCCGCGTGGACGACCACCCCGACCCGGTGGGCGAGATCGACCGGCTCGTGCGGACGAGCGCCCGGTACCACCGCGTGGTGGAGGCCCTCGACCAGGCGCTCGACGGCGAGGCCGGTGCGGCCGCCGGGGACCTCGGGGAGCTGCCGCCGCCGGACCCCGCCGAGGAGCCCGACATCGCCATGTGGACCGCGCTCGTCGGGGCCCTGGCCGGCCGCGACGCCGAGGCGGCCGCGCTGATGTCGCGGCTCCGGGAGGCCGCGCCCCCGTTCGCCACGGTGGCGCGGCGCATGGGGGACGTGGGCCTGATCCCCGAGGACGTGGTGCGCCGCCTGCTGCGGGGCGGCTGACGACGGCTCAGCCGGGCCCCGCCGGGTCCGCGGTGGGGGCGAGCCCGCGCAGCACGAGGTCGACCACCCGCTCCTCCCAGCCGTCCGCCGGCGCGTCGCCCGCGAGCCGCCGGGCGTACAGGGCGCCGACGAGGGCCTCGACGGCGGTCTCGAGGTCGGCGCCCGCCGCCAGCTCGCCGCGGTCGCGCGCGGCGGCGAGCGCGTCGTGCACCAGCCGGCGTCCCGGCTGCAGGCTCCCCGCCCGGAGGGCCGCGATCAGGTCGGGATGCGCGTCCGCCTCGGCCAGGCACACGCCGACCAGCGACATCCCGACGCGTTCGAGCACCGCGCGGGCGTGCCGCAGCTGCGCCACCAGGTCGCGGCGCACGTCGCCGGTGGGGGCCGGCGCACCCCCCACGCGCAGGCGTGCGAACGCGGCCGCCACCAGCGGCGCGCGACCCCCGAAGCGGCGGTACAGGGTGGGTTTGCTCACCCCCGCGGCGGCGGCGACCGCCTCCATGGTGAGCGCGCCGTAGCCCACCTCGCCCAGCAGCCGCACGGCGGCGTCGAGGATGGCGCCGTCCACGCC
>DATMJR010000370.1:0-16161 GCA_035553775.1 Miltoncostaeaceae bacterium
GCGGCGCGGCGCTCTGGAACGTGCAGGCGGGTGCGCCCGGGCGGGTCGTGGAGCGCTGCGTGGGCGTGCGCTACGCGGGGACCCTGCCGGCCGAGGTGCGGCTGTACGCGACGGGGACCGGGGGGACGGCGGGCCCCTTCCTGGACGTGGCCGTCGAGGTGGGCACCGGCAGCGCGACGGGCGGGGCCTGCACCTCGTTCACCCCGGCGGGCCCGCCCCTGTGGTCGGGCACGCTCACCGACCTGCTCGCGACCCACGGGGGCTGGGACGACGGCGTCGCCCTCCCCTCCCCGGCGGGCGCGGCCGAGTGGGTTCGCGACGACGTGCGCGTGTTCCGCATGCGGGCGAGCCTGCGCGACGACCCGGCCGCCAACGGCGGTGCCGCAGGCCCCCTCACCACCGGCGTCCACGGGTTCGTGTGGGAGGCGCGCGGAGGCTGATCAGCGCGGGGGCACCGGATCCGCGGATCCGGGCGTCCCGAGCCGCGTCAGCGCGTCGACGGCCCACGGGGCGAACTGCCGTCCGGCCTCCCGCCGGCACTCGGCGAGCGCTTCCTCCCAGGTGCGCGCCGGGGCGTACACCCGCGCGCTGCACATCACGTCGACCGCGTCGGCGAGGGCGATGATCAGGGCTCCGGCTGGGATCTCGTCGCCGCGCAGGTCGTCCGGGTACCCGCCCCCGCCCCAGCGCTCGTGGTGGCTGCGCACCCAGCCGGCCTGGCCCGACGAGAGCACGTCGGAGGCGATGAGCCCGCCGAGGGCCGCGTGGGCGATCACCTGCTCCCGCTCGGGCACGGTCAGCGGACCGGGCTTCAGCAGCACCGCGTCCGGCACGCCGATCTTGCCCACGTCGTGGACCAGCGCCGCCTCGCCCAGGGCGCTCACCATGTCCGGCGCCCAGCCGAGTTCGATCGCCAGTCGCACGGCGAGGTCGGCCACGCGCTCCGAGTGCAGGCGGGTCGCCGGGTCCTTGGCGTCGACGGCGCGGGCGAGCGCGCGCACCCCGCGCACGGTGTGCTGACGCTCGGCGCTGCGCACGGGCGCCGAGCGCGAGGTCTCCTCCGCGGCCCGGCCGGCGGTGTACCGGTGGATCTGGTTGCGCCCGCGGCCCTTGGCCCAGAACAGCGCCTCGTCGGCCAGCCGGTACAGCTCGGCGGCGCCCCGCGCGTCGCCGAGGTCGCACACGCCGCCGGAGACCGTCAGCGCGACCGCCCCCGAGAAGGGGCGCCCCGCGACGTGCAGCCGCAGCCGCTCGGCGGCGCGCAGCGCCTCCCCCGCGGGGGCCTCCGGCATGAGCCAGGCGAACTCCTCGCCCCCCATGCGGCCCACGAAGTCCTCCTGGCGCACGGCGCGGCGCAGGCGCTCGGCGAACTCCACCAGCACGCGGTCGCCGGCGGGGTGCCCGTGCAGGTCGTTGACCTGCTTGAAGTGGTCGAGATCGAGCACCACCAGGCTGAGGTCCCGCCCGTGGCGGTGCGCCCGCGTGACCTCCTGCTCGAGCCGCTCCTCGAACGCCCGCCGGTTGGGGAGGCGCGTGAGCCCGTCGGTGGACGCCAGCCGGCGCAGCTCCGCGTGGGTCTGGGCGTTGTCCACGGCGAGCGCCACCAGTTCGGCGAACCGCGCCAGCCTCCCGGCGAGGCCGGCGGGCAGGCCCTGGTGGTCGCGGGTCGTCACCAGGACGGCGCCCCAGAGCTCGCCCCCCACCTTGACGGGGGCGCCCACGCTGGCGCGGTAGCCCCGGGCGAGGGCGTGGGTGCGCAGCGGCGATTCCTCGTCGAGATCCGCGTAGTCGTCGATGCGGGCCGGCGCCCGGGTGGCGGCCACGCGCGCCAGCACCCCGTGGCCCGTGGCCGGCAGCCGCTCCCCCAGCCGCGAGTGCCCGCCGTAGGTGCCCACGACCAGGGCGTGGCGTCCCTCGTAGCGGACCACGACGGCGGCGTCGGCCCCGAACAGCGCGGCCGTCTCCCGGGCGGCCAGCGCGAACACCCGCTCGGGCGTGGCGCGCGCGGCGACCTCCAGGCCCAGCCGGTGGAGCACCTCGAGCAGGGCCATCTCGCCGCCGCCCCCGTCGCCGGCCCCGGCGGCCGCGGCGTCGCGGTCCGCCGTGACGCGCAGGTGCGCGCCGTCGTCGGCTCCGGCGTCGACCACCCGGAATCCGGCGGCCTGCAGCACGCGGTGCAGCGTCGGGGCGTCCAGGTCGCCCTCCACCACGATCGGCGCCGGGGCGTGCGACGTCTCCTGGTCCCCCGCCTCCCGGTCCTCCACCCGCTCCACACCACCTCCGACCCGCGGATCCGGCGGATCGTGTCACCCGGTGCGCGCGCCCGGCAAGCGGAGGGCCCGCAGAGCGCGCGCGACCGTACCGGGTTCACACGGGCCGCGTGATCTGCTCCATCAGCGACAGCTCGTCCGAGATCCGGAAGTGGCTCGCCATCCGGCCGTCGCGCAGGCCGACGATGTGGACGGCCTCCATGCGCACCGGCCGGCCGGTCGCGGCCACGCCGCGGAAGGTGCCGAGGTGGGTGCCCATCGCCGTCAGCCGCACCACCACGGTGTCCTCCTCGTACAGCATCAGCGACGCCTCCCAGCGCATGTCCGGGAAGCCCGCGAACACCGCCTGCAGCCAGTCGCGGAAGCCGCGGCGGTCGTCCTCGAAGCCGGGCTCGGGCGTGCCGTCCGCGAAGTCGGGCGTGATGAACCGCTCGAGGGCCGACGGGTCGTGCGCGTTGAGCACCTCGTCGATGAAGGTGCGGATCAGGCCCTTCTGCCGGTCCTTCAGGAAGATCTTGGAGTCGGGCGGGCGCGGCGCCCCCTCCCCGGTGGCCGCCGTCGGCGGTGGCGGGGCCGGCGCGTCGTCGCGCACGACGGGATGATCCTCGGTGATCGGCAGGCCGGGGGTCGACGGCCGCGCCGGAGCCGATGGTGCCCCCGCGGCACCTTCGTCCGCGGGCCTCGAGGACACGCCCGCGGCACCACCGTCCGCGGGCGGGGGCGGGGGCGTTCCGGGCCGCTCGCCCCGACCGCGCTCCGGCCCGCCGCCCGCGCCCATCAGCCCGTGGGCGCCGGGGCCGCCTCCGACGACGGGGCGGCGGGCGGGCCGTGCCGCAGCGCCGCCTGCGCCGCCGCGATCCGCGCCGTCTGCACCCGGAAGGGCGAGCACGACACATAGTCGAGGCCGGCGCGGTGGAAGAAGTCGATCGAGTCCGGGTCGCCGCCGTGCTCGCCGCAGATGCCGAGCTTGATCGGCTTCACCTGGCGCGCGAGCCGGCCCGCCATCTCCACCAGCCGCCCCACGCCGGCCTGGTCCACGTGCTCGAAGGGGTTGCTGCGGATGATCGCCTGCTCCAGGTAGCGGGCCAGGAACTTGGTCTCCGCGTCGTCACGGCTGAAGCCGAGCGTGGTCTGCGTGAGGTCGTTGGTGCCGAACGAGAAGAAGTCGGCCTGGCGGGCGATCTCGTCGGCCACCAGGGCCGCCCGCGGCAGCTCGATCATGGTCCCCACCAGGTACTCCAGGCGCTGGCCGCGCTCGCTGAGCACCGCCTCGGCGACCTCGACCACCTCCTCGCGCATCAGCCGCAGCTCCTCCTCGAAGCCGACGAGCGGGATCATGATCTCCACGATCGGCGCCCGGCCGGTCTCGGCGGCCACCCGGCACGCGGCCGTCATCACGGCGGCCACCTGCATGCGGTACAGCTCCGGGATCTCGATGCCCAGCCGCACCCCGCGGGTGCCGAGCATCGGGTTGATCTCCTTGAGCTTCTCCACCTGCGGCAGCTGAACCTCGGCCTCCTCGTCGCGCGTGCCCGTCACCTCGGCGCGCTCCAGGCGCATGCGCAGCTCGGTGTAGTCCGGCAGGAACTCGTGGAGGGGCGGGTCCAGCAGCCGGATCGTGACGGGCAGCCCCGCCATGGCGCGGAAGATCCCCGCGAAGTCCTCCTCCTGGAAGCCCCGCAGGGCGTTCAGCGCGGCCACGAGGTCCGCGCGCTCCTCGGCCATGATCATGTCGCGCACGATCGGGAGGCGGTCCTCCTGGAACATGTGCTCGGTGCGGCACAGGCCGATGCCCTCCGCGCCGAACTCCCGGGCGCGCTCCGCGTCCTCGGGGGTGTCCGCGTTGGTGCGCACCCGCAGCGTGCGGTGCTCGTCCGCCCAGGTGAGGATGCGCTCCAGGTAGGGGTTGTGGGGGTCGGGCGGCAGCAGCGGCGCCGCGCCCAGGTACACGGTGCCCGTGGACCCGTCGATGGTGATCTCGTCGCCCGCACGCACCGCGCGCCCGCCGACGCGCATCACGCCCGCCGCCTCGTCGACGCGGATCGCGCCGACGCCGGTGACGGCGGGCTTGCCCATGCCCACGGCGACGATCGCGGCGTGGCTGGTCCTGCCGCCGCGGGCGGTGAGGATGCCCTGCGCCACCACCATTCCGTGGAAGTCGTCCGGCGTGGTCTCGTCGCGGACCAGGATGACCGCCTCGCCGGCCCGGCCGCGCTCCTCGGCCTCGTCGGCGGAGAAGACCACCGCGCCGCACGCCGCCCCGGGGGAGGCGGCCACGCCCGCGGCGATCGGCTCCGAGGCGCGGGCCACGTCGAGCTGCGGCAGCAGCAGCTGGCGCACCTGGCCGGCGTCGACCAGCGACACCAGCGCCTGCGCGGGCGTCACGAGTCCCTCGTCCACCAGGTCGACCGCGATGCGCACCATGGCCTGGGCGCTGCGCTTGCCGTTGCGCGTCTGCAGCATGTACAGGCGGCCGTCCTCGATCGTGAACTCCACGTCCTGCATGTCGTGGTAGGTCCGCTCGAGCATCGCCATCGTCGAGATGAGCGTGTCGTAGGCCTCCGGCAGATGGTCGCGCAGCGTCGGCAGCGGCTCGGGCGTGCGGATCCCCGCCACCACGTCCTCGCCCTGGGCGTTGATCAGGTACTCCCCGAACGGGTCGCCCCTCTCGCCGGTGGTGTTGTTGCGCGTGAACGCGACGCCCGTGGCCGAGCGGGGCCCCGTGTTGCCGAACACCATCTGCTGGACGTTGACGGCGGTGCCGAGATCGTCGGGGATGCGGTTGAGCCGGCGGTAGTCGCGGGCGCGCCTGTTGTCCCAGCTCTCGAACACCGCGCGCACGGCGGCGTCCAGCTGGGCGCGCGGCTCCTGGGGGAACGGTTCGCCCCGGTGCGCGGAGTAGATCTCCTTGAAGCGCTCCACCAGCGCGCGCAGGTCGTCCGCCGACAGGTCCACGTCCTGCTGCGCGCCCCGGGCGCGCTTCATCTCGGTGAGCGCCTCCTCGAAGTGGGAGCGATCCACCTCCGACACCACGTCGCCGAACATCTGGATGAAGCGGCGGTAGGAGTCGTAGGCGAAGCGGGGGTTGCCCGTGCGCGCCGCCAGCCCCTCGACGCTGCGGTCGTTGAGCCCCAGGTTGAGGACCGTGTCCATCATCCCGGGCATGGAGTCGCGTGCGCCGCTGCGCACGGACACCAGCAGCGGGTCGTCGGGGTCCCCCAGCCGCCTGCCGGCGTGCTCCTCGAGCCGCCCCAGGTGCGTGTCGATCTCCTCGGCCAGGCCGTCGGGCATCCGGTGGCCGTTGGCCAGGTATGCGATGCAGGTCTCGGTGGTGATCGTGAAGCCCTGGGGCACCGGCAGCCCCAGCCGCGTCATCTCCGCGACGTTCGCGCCCTTGCCCCCGAGCAGGTCGCGCATCTCACGGGAGCCCTCCGAGAAGTCGTAGACCCGCTTCGTCCCGGTGGTGCTCACCGTGACCCCCCTTGGTCGGTCACCCGCGTGAAGTCGGCCACCCCCGTCAGCACCTCGGCGGCCGAACGCAGCAGCGCGTAGCGCCGGGCGCGCGCGGCGACGTCGTCGGTGTTGACGAGCACGTCCTGGAAGAAGCGGTCGACGGCCTCCGCCAGCGGCCGCACCGCGGCGAGCGCCGCGGGCAGGTCCAGCGCCGCCCGGGCCGACTCCACCCCGGGGCGCGCCGCCGCGATGGCATCGGCCAGGCGGTCCTCCCCCGCGTCCCCGGCGGGGTGGAAGGCGGTCACCGGGTCGCCCTCCGGTGCGCGGGCCGAGATGCGCACGACGCGCGTGCACCCGGTCCACGCCGCCTGGAAGGCGTCGGTGGTCCGGGCGGTCTCGATCTGCCGCGCCCAGCGGGCGGTGGCGACGACCCCGCCCACCCGGGCGCCCTGCGCCGCCGCCGCGGCCTCCGCGCCCACACCCTCCTCGGCGAGCTGGAACGCGAGCCGGTCGGCCACGAACGCCTCCAGCTGGTCGAGCGCCGGGGCGGCCGCGCCGGCGAGGTCCGCACCCTGCGACCGGAGCGTGTCGGCGGTGGCCTCCAGCAGCGGCCGCAGGGACAGGTCCCAGCCCCGGTCGAGCAGGATGCGCACCACGCCCGCGGCGGCACGGCGCAGGCCGTACGGGTCCTTGGACCCGGTGGGCACCTCGCCCGCCAGGAAGGCGCCCGTGAGGTTGTCGATCTTCTCCGCCAGGGCCAGGCACGCGCCGGCGGCGCCCTCCGGCAGCGGCGACTCGGGTCCCTCCGGCAGGTACTGGTCGCGCACGGCGTCGCACACCGGGGGCGGCTCGCCCTCCAGGCGCGCGTACTCGGCCCCCACGTAGCCCTGCAGGTCCGAGAACTCGGCCACCAGCACCGCGCCCTGATCGACCTTGGCGAGCCGCCCGGCACGCTCGGCGTCGGCCTGGGTGGCGGCGTCCAGCCCGGCGGCCGCCGCGATGCGGGCCGCGCCGGCCGCCAGCCGGTCGCGCTTGTGCGCCATCGTGCCCAGGCGTGCGTGGAAGACGATCGTCGCCAGGCGGGCGTCCAGCGCGTCGAGTCCGGCCTCGCGGTCGCGGTCCCAGCTGAACGAGGCGTCCTGCAGCCGCGCGTCGAGCACCCCGGCGTTGCCGCGGGCGATGGTGTCCGCATGGCGGGGGTCGCCGTTGGAGACCGCCAGGAAGCGCGCGGCCAGGCTGCCGTCCGGGCGCCGCAGGGGGAAGTACCGCTGGTGGCTCTGCATGGCGGTCACCAGCACCCGCTCGGGGAGCCGCAGGTGGGACGGATCGATGTCGCCGCGGATCACGCTGGGCCGCTCCACGAGGTACAGGACCTCCTCGAGCTTCCCACCGGGGTCCGACCAGGCACACCCCTCCTCGGCCGCCGCGGCGTCGAGCCCCTCGACGATCTCGCGGCGCCGCTCGTCCTGGTCGGCGACCGCGCCCACGGTGCGCAGGGCGTCGCGGTACCCGCCGGCGTCCGGCACCTCCACGGGGCCGCCCAGGAAGCGGTGGCCGCGGCTGGTGCCGCCGGCGTCGATGCCGTGCAGCGCGAAGGGCACGGTCGCGTCGCCCAGCTTCGCGACGATCCAGCGCACCGGCCGCGAGAAGCGCAGGCCCTCGCCGTCGCCCCAGCGCATGTTCTTGCCGAAGCGGATGCCCTCCAGCACGTGCCGCACCAGGTCGGGCACCAGATCGGTCACCGGCACCGCGGGCTCGTCGCGCAGCGCCACCACGTGGCGGCGATCGCCGTCGCCGCGCAGCTCCAGGGCCTCCACCGCCACGCCCTGCGCGCGGGCGAAGCCCTCGGCGGCCCGCGTGGGGACGCCGTCGGGGCCGTAGGCGGCCCGCGCGGCCGGCCCGCGCACCTCGAGCCGCCGGCCCTCGCGGGTGGCGGGCAGATCGGGCACCACGAAGGCGATGCGCCGCGGCGCCACCCACACCGTGGCTGTCCGCTCCGGGAGGCGGGCGGCGGCCAGGGCGTCGGCCACCAGCCCGGGTACCTGCGCGAGCGCCTCACGGCAGGCGCTCGCCGGCAGCTCCTCGCAGCCGATCTCCACCAGCAGATCGCTCACGCCGCGCGCTCCGCCGTCGCGCCGGCGGCGGCCGGCACCCCGTCGTCGTCGCCGCCGGCGTCCGGGGCGGCGGTGGCCGCCAGGTGGGCGGCGGCGACCTTCGCGGCCAGCGCCCGCACGCGCCAGATGTAGGACCCGCGCTCGGTCACGCTGATGACCCCGCGCGCGTCGAGCAGGTTGAAGGCGTGCGAGCACTTCAGGACCTGGTCGTAGGCCGGCAGCACGAGCCCCTGCTCCAGGCAGCGCCCGCACTCGGCCTCGTGCTGGGCGAACTGCGCGAAGAGACCGTCGGTGTCGGCGACCTCGAAGTTGTACCGGCTCCACTGCCGCTCGTTCTCGCGGTACACGTCGCCGTAGGTGACCCCGTGGGCCCACTGGAGGTCGTACACGGACCGCACGCCCTGCAGGTACATCGCGATGCGCTCGAGCCCGTAGGTGAGCTCCACCGAGATCGGCCGCAGGTCGATGCCGCCGGCCTGCTGGAAGTAGGTGAACTGGGTGATCTCCATCCCGTCCATCCAGACCTCCCAGCCGAGGCCCCACGCCCCCAGGGTCGGCCCCTCCCAGTCGTCCTCCACGAAGCGCACGTCGTGCTCCTCGGGGCGGATCCCGAGCGCCACCAGCGAGCCCAGGTACAGGTCCTGCACGTCCTCGGGGGACGGCTTCAGAAGCACCTGGTACTGGAAGTAGTGCTGCAGCCGGAAGGGGTTCTCGCCGTACCGCCCGTCCGTCGGTCGGATGGACGGCTCCACGTACGCGCAGCGCCAGGCGTCGGGCCCCAGGCTGCGCAGCAGCGTGGCCGGGTTGAACGTGCCCGCCCCCACCTCGGTGTGGTACGGGTTGAGCACGAGGCAGCCCTTCTCGCCCCAGTAGCTGTGCAGGCGGAGGATGACCTCCTGGAACGTGGATGCCACCCTGGCTCGGTCCTTCCGTCGCCGGGCCGCCGTCGCGGCCGTGTCCGTGCCGCCGCGCCCGCCCCGGGCCCGGGTGCCGGGGAGCATACCCAGGCGGGACCCGTTCTCCCCGCCACGCAGGGGGAGTTCGCCTCCGCCGGTCGGGGGGCTCCCGCAGTCGCCCCTCGCGCCGGCGGAGCGGCGCCCGTCCCTCCAGGCTCACCAGGCGCCGGCACAGGGGCGCGTCGCCCTGGAGGCTTCCGCGGCCTTCCCACCGCGGAGCCGCGCATCGCCGCGCCCCCTACCGGAGCGTGATGGCCTCGCGCCGGCGGAGCGGCGCGTCGCCGCGCCCCCCCATGGGCCTCGCGCCGGCGGAGCGGGGCGCCGCCGCGCCCCTACCGGGGCGTGATGGCCTCGCGCCGGCGGAGCGGCGCATCGCCGCGCCCCCTACCGGGGGCTTCCACGGCCTCGCGCCGGCGGAGCGGCGCATCGCCGCGCCCCCTACCGGAGCGTGATGGCCTCGCGCCGGCGGAGCGGCGCATCGCCGCGCCCCCTACCGGGGGCTTCCACGGCCTCGCCCCGGCGGAGCGGCGCATCGCCGCGCCCCCTACCGGGGGCTTCCACGGCCTCGCGCCGACGGAGCGGCGCATCGCCGCGCACCCTACCGGGGGCTCTGGGACCTCAGCTCCACCCCCAGGTGCTCCCGCAGCACCGCCCCGATCACGCGCTCCACCCCCGGTGCCGCCGCCGGCGGGCAGGCCTCACCGGCCTCCCGCAGCGGCCGCCCGAGCAGTTCCGCCAGCGCCTGTCGGCTCGCCTCCTCCAACCGGTCCGCCCCGAGGGCGCACGCCGGGCACACCACGCCGCCCAGGCGCGACGAGAAGCCCACCAGCGGCCCGGGCGCCCCGCACGACGCGCACGCGCCCAGGCGCGGCAGAAGCCCGCTCACCACCAGCAGCTTGGCGCCGAAGCCGAGCACCAGCGGGTTGAGGTGCGGCGGCACCGGTGGCGGCTCGTGCGCGGCGAGCAGGGCCAGGGTGCGGGTGAGCAGCGCGAAGGCCTCCGCGTCCGGCTCGTCCTCGGGAAGCACCCGCATCGCCGCCTCCAGCACGCAGCCGGCCGCGCGCAGCCGCTCCCCGCGCACCCACAGGCCCGCGTGCGCCTGCACCACCGACGCCCCCCGCACCGTGTGCATGTCGCGCCGCCCGGCCTGCATGGTCATGTGGGCCCACACGCCCGGCTGCAGCCGTCCCGCCAGCCGCGAGGTGGGCTTGCGCAGCCCCTTGGCGATCGCGCTCACCCGTCCGCGCTCGACGGTGTACAGGCTCAGCACCGCGTCGGCCTCGCCGTAGCGGATCGTGCGCAGCACGACGGCGTCGGTCTCGATCACGGCCATCGACGGGGATGGTCGCACGGTGCGCGGCCGCCGCCACCGGGCGGCGCACCGCTCCGCGTCATGCGTCCGGTGTCACGCGCCCGGCCAGGACGTCGACCGGTCCGGCGCCGGCGCCGAGGGGGCGCCCGTGCCGTACCGCCCGGGTCGCCGCCCGCTTGGCGCCGACGGCGGCGTCGGCCAGCGGCAGCCCCCGCGCCAGCAGCGCCGCGAGCGTGGCCGAGTGCGTGCACCCCGCCCCGTGCGTCGTCGCCCGCGGCAACCGCGGACCGGGGATCACCTCGACCGTGCCGTCCGGCAGGCACAGCGCGTCGCCGCTCTCGGGGCCATGGCCGCCGGTGACGAGCGCGGCGGCGCCGAAGCGCGCCTGCAGCCCGCGCGCCAGGTCGCGCGCCCCGGCGTCCGGCCGGTCGAGCAGCGCCCGGGCCTCGGTGAGGTTGGGCGTCATCACCGTCGCCCGCGGCAGCAGCAGGCGCCGCAGGGCCGCCACCCCGTCGGCGCACATCAGCGGGGCGCCCGACTCGGCGGCGAGCACGGGATCCACCACCAGCGGGACCTCGTCGGCGGGGTCGAGCCCCTCGGCCAGGGCGACGGCCACGGCCTCCACCTGCTCCGGGCCGCCCAGCATCCCGGTCTTGACGGCATCGGCGCCGAGATCGCCCAGCACGGCTGCGATCTGGGCGCGGACGGCCTCGGCCGGCAGCAGCACGGCGGACGCGACCCCGCACGTCGACTGCGCCGTCACGGCCGTCAGCGCGCACGCGGGGAAGGCGCCCGCGGCGGCGGCGGCCTTGACGTCCGCCTGCACCCCGGCCCCGCCCCCCGAATCGCTGCCCGCGACCGTGAGCACCCGCGGCACCGCGCCCAGCAGACGCTCCCGCAGATGGGCGGCCGCGGCCGCGGGATCCGCGGCATCGGCGACGGCGCGCACCACCACGATCCGGCGCGCGCCCAGCGCGGCCACCCGCAGCACCGAGCGGCCGTCCACGGCCCCGATGGCGAACCACGGCAGGCGGGCGGTGCGGGCGGCGCCGGCCACCGCGCCCGGGCCCACCGGCGGCCGCCCGGGTTTGGTGGGCGTGGCCCACACCGGGCCCACGGACGCGTAGTCGGCTCCCTCGTCGGCGGCCCGGGACAGCATGGCGCCACCGCGCGTGGACCGGCCCACCAGGCGGTCGGGCCCCAGCAGCAGGCGCGCCGCCTCCACCGCGCCATCGTCCTGGCCCAGGTGGACGCCGTCGGCGCCCACCGCCCGCGCCAGGGCCGGGTCGTCGTTGATGATGAACAGGATGCCCGCGGCGGCGGCGGCGCGGGCGCACGCCTCCGCCTCGGCGCGCAGCGCGGCGGCGTCCAGGCTCCGGTCCCGGAGCTGCACCACGTCCACCCCCGCCGCCGCGAGCGCCGCGACGTGGTCGGCCAGGCGTCCGGCCCGCAGGCGGGCGGGGGCCACCACGTACAGCCGGGCGTCGGCGAGGCGCCGGCGCCGGTCGTCGCCGGCGCTCATGCCGGCGACCCCCCGGGCCGGCCCGCCATGGCCGACGACGCCCGCGCCGCCGCGCGGGCGGGCATCCGACCGGCCTGGTGGGCCCTCCGGCCCGCGGCGACGCCGAGCGCGAGGGCCCCCGCCATGGCGGCCGGGTCGTGCGCGCGGGCGACGGCCGACGAGGCCAGCACCCCGTCGCAGCCCAGCTCCATGGCCCGCGCGGCGTCCGAGGCGGTGCCGATGCCCGCGTCCAGGATCACCGGCACGTCCACCGCCTCGCGCACCATCGCCACCGCGTGCGGGTCGAGGATGCCCAGGCCGCTGCCGATCGGCGCCCCGAGCGGCATCACGGCCGCGCAGCCCGCGGCCTCGAGCCGCCGCGCCAGCACGGGGTCCGCGGTCGTGTAGGGCAGCACGGTGAACCCCTCCCCCACCAGCTGCTCGGCGGCCCGCAGCAGCTCCACCGCGTCGGGCAGCAGGGTTCGCTCGTCGCCGATCACCTCCAGCTTCACCCAGTCGGTCCCCAGGGCCTCGCGGCCCAGCCGCGCGGTCTCGACCGCCTCGCGGGCGGTGAAGCAGCCGGCCGTGTTGGGCAGCACGCGCACGCCGGCGCGCGCGACGACGTCGTAGAGGCCGCCGGGGGCGTGCTCGACGCGCCGCAGGGCGACGGTCACCACCCCGGTCCCCGAGGCGGCGAGGGCGCGCGCCAGGTGGTCCAGGCTCGGATACCCCCCGGACCCGAGCAGGAGCCGCGAGGGCAGCGCGACCCCCGCGATGACCAGGGGACCGGCGCCGGCTGCGGTCGTCGTCGTCATCTCAGCCCCCCGCCGCCGGTCGCACCACCTCGACGCGGGCGCCGTCGGGCACCCTCGTGCCGCCCCAGGCGGTCCGCGGCACCACCTCGCCGTCGACGGCGACCGCCAGGGCCCGCTCGTCCTCGCCGATGCCGCAGGCGCGCAGCACGTCCACGACGCACGCCCCCGGGGGCAGCGAGCGCTCGGCGCCGTTCACCGTGGCCCTCATGCGGCCACCGCCGCCCGGGCGCCGAAGCGCTCCGGTGAGACCGCCGGGTCGGCCGCGCCGCCCGCGAGCGCCCGCACCACGAGCTCCGCGGCCAGCGGCGCCAGCAGGATGCCGTGGCGCCCGCCGCCCGTCGCCCACACCAGCCCGTCGGCCGGGTCCGCGCCCACCGCCGGCCGCCCGTCCGGCGTGACCGGGCGCAGGCCCGCGACGAGTTCGGCGACCACGGCGTCACGGACGCCGGGGACGGCGTGCAGCGCCTCGTCCAGCAGCCGGTGCACCTCACCCGCGGTCGCATCGCGGTCGGCCGCCTCCTCGGACGACGCGCCCACGGCCAGCCGGCCCCCGTCGAGGGGCACCAGGTACACGCTCGGGGTCCGGACGACCTGCGCCAGCGGGCAGCGCCCGTCGCGGGTCCGCAGCCGCAGGATCTGCCCCTTCACCGGCCGCAGCGGGACACCGGCCGCGAGGCCGCGGGAGCGCCAGCCGGCGGCGAGCACCACATGCGCGGCCCGCATCTCCTCCCCCTCGCCGGTGACCACCCCGCGCACGACGCCGGCCGCGTCGCGCACCAAGGTCCGGGCGGTCGCCGTCACGCGCATCACGCCGGCCGCGCTGCAGGCCCGGCGCAGCGCCGGCAGCAGCGCCCGGGTCTCCACCCGGTGCTCCCGCGGCAGCTCCAGGCCGCCCGCCACGGCCGGCGCCAGTCCGGGCGCCAGCGACCGCAGGCGCGACCCGGGCGACCAGGCGAGCGGCACGCCCATCCCGGCGAGGATCGCCGCCCGGGCGCGCACGTCGGCGACGTGCTCGCGCCGCGCCGCCACGACCAGCGCGCCGCACGCGCGCAGCCCGGCGTCCGCCCCGGAGGCGTCCTCCAGTTCGGCGGCGAAGCGCGGCCAGCGTGCGTTCGCGCTCTGCAGCAGGGCGGACAACGCGTGCTCGCCGGGCACCGCCTCCGACCAGGGCCCGAGCATCCCGGCCGCGACGTGGCCGGCCGGCGCGTCGCCGTCGTCGAGCACCGTCACGCGGGCGCCCGCGGCCGCCAGCCGCCACGCCGAGGCCAGGCCCCACGGGCCGGCGCCCACGACCAGCGCGTCGGGCGTGGCCCGCACGATCACGATGCCACCTCCGCGAGCGCCTCCCAGTCGACGTCCCGGAAGTTGTGCATGGGGCAGAACCGCGGGCCGCACATGGAGCAGAACTCCGCCCGCTTGAAGTACTCGTCGGCGAGCGTCTGGTCGTGCATCGCCCGCGCCGTGGCGGGGTCGAGCGCGAGGCGGAACTGCTCCTCCCAGTCGAACGCGAACCGCGCGCGCGACAGCGCGTCGTCCCAGTCCCGGGCCCCCGGGCGGCCCCGGGCGAGGTCGGCCGCGTGGGCGGCGATGCGGTAGGCGATGAGGCCCTGCCGCACGTCCTCGGCGTCGGGCAGCCCAAGGTGCTCCTTGGGGGTGACGTAGCAGAGCATCGAGGTGCCGTGCCAGCCGACGATCGCGGCCCCGATCGCCGAGGTGATGTGGTCGTAGCCGGGGGCGATATCGGTGACCAGCGGTCCCAGCGTGTAGAAGGGCGCCTCGCCGCAGACCCGCTGCTGGCGGCGCACGTTCATCTCGAGCTGGTCCATGGGCACGTGGCCCGGGCCCTCCACCATCACCTGCACGTCGCGCGCCCAGGCCCGCCGGACCAGCTCCCCCAGGGTGTCCAGCTCGGCGAACTGCGCCCGGTCGGAGGCGTCCGCGATGCTCCCCGGCCGCAGGCCGTCGCCCAGCGACAGCGTCACGTCGTGGGCCCGGGCGATGTCCAGGATGTCGTCGAAGCGCTCGTACAGGGGGTTCTCGCGGCGGTGGTGCACCATCCAGCGCGCCAGCAGCCCGCCGCCGCGGCTGACGATGCCCGTCACGCGGTGCTGCACCAGGGGCAGATGGCGCAGGCGCACGCCCGCGTGCACGGTCATGTAGTCGACGCCCTGGCGCGCCTGGTGCGCGATCGCCGCGAGCAGGTCGTCGGGCGTCAGCTCCTCGACCGCCGCGCCCTCGGCGACCGCCTGATAGATCGGCACGGTCCCGATGGGAACCGTGGCCGCGCCGATCACCGCCTCCCGGGTCGCGTCGATGCGGCGGCCCGTCGACAGGTCCATCACCGTGTCGGCGCCCCACTCGACGGCCAGGCGCAGCTTGGCCACCTCCTCGTCCAGCGACGAGGTGGTGGGCGAGTTGCCGATGTTGGCGTTGATCTTGACGCGCGCGTGCAGCCCGATGCCCATCGGGTCCAGCCCGTCGTGGCCGACGTTCGCGGGGATCACCATGCGGCCGCGCGCCACCTCGGCGCGCACCTGCTCGGCGGCGAGCCCCTCGCGCTCGGCGACGCGGCGCATGGCGGGCGTGACGGTGCCCGCCCGGGCGTGGTGCATCTGGGTGACGCAGGGCGGGTGGTGCGGCGGGCGTGTCATGGACGGCTCCTCCTGGCGGGGCCGCCTCGATGGCGCGTGCACCGCACGCGTCGGCGCGCGTGCATCGTCGGCGTTCCCTTCGCTGGCATGATCCAGTTCAGGTTCAGCGGGTCGACGCCAGGAAGCGTCCTCTCAGCCCCTCACACCGGGGACTCCCCGAACCACCGCGCACGCTACATGCCGGCGGCGCGGAGCGGGGCCCGGGGTGCCGGCCCCACCGGTCACCCGTACGGGCCGGCGGGCGGCGGGAACGGGTGGATTCCCCTCGCTCTGGTACCCTTCGGGGTATGCCGAACATCGTGATGTACACCAGCCAGGTCTGCCCCTACTGCACCCGCGCGAAGGCCCTGCTCACCCGCAAGGGCGTCGCGTTCGAGGAGCGGATGATCGGTCTCGACCCCGACGGGCGTCAGCGCCTGGTGGAGCTCACCGGCCGGCGGACCGTGCCGCAGGTCGTGGTCGACGACGAGGTCCTGGGCGGCTGGGACGAGATCTCCGCGCTCGACCGCGAGGGCCGTCTGGACCCGATCCTCGGCCTGGCGTGAGCCCGCGCACCCACCGGTTCAGCCGGGGCGCGCCGCCCGCCGCATGGCGGCGGTGGGCACGCCCCGGATCGGCGTCGCCCGGCGCACCGCGTCCCGGATGGCCGCCTCCGTCGCCGCGGCTGCTCCCATGCCACTCGGGACCGCGCCTCCAGGACGCGTTCCTGTGGCGAGGGCGAACACCACGTCCCCGTCGAGGGGGGTGTTGACGGGGGCGATCGCCCGCGTCACGCCCGCGGCGGCCATGCGGGCGACCTGGGTGGCCTCCGCCTTGGTGAGCCGCGCGTCGGTCACCACGCACACCAGCGTGGTGTTGCCCACCGCCAGCCGCGGGTGCCGCGGGGGCGCCTCCAGCCCGTGGCGGGGGGCGTCGACGAAGCCGATGCCGTCGTCCCAGGCGCCCGCGAGCACCCGCATGCGCTCGTCGAAGACGTCGCCGAACGCGTTGACGACCGCGATCGCCGCCACCGTCGCGCCGTCGTAGGTGGTGACGCAGGCGGCGCCCAGCCCGCCCTTGCACCACCCCTCGCGCCCCAGCAGCTTGCCC
>DATMJR010000371.1:0-6073 GCA_035553775.1 Miltoncostaeaceae bacterium
GGCCGCCGCCCCCGCGCCGGCCGTCACCCTGGACGTCGCCCACGTCGAGCGGCTGTGGCCGGAGGTCGTCGCCTCCCTGCGCGAGTCGCACCCGCCGCTCGTGGCGTTCCTGGAGGACGCCCGCGTCCTCGCGCTCGACGCCGACGGGCGCATGCGGATCGCCGTGGCGAGCCCGGTCGCGCTGGGAATGTTCTCGCGGCCCGAGCACCGGTCCAACCTCGAGGCGGTGCTCGCGGCGGTGCTCGGCGCGCGCGTGCGCACCGAGTTCGAGCAGGGCGGCCACGCCCCGGCCGAGGAGCCCCCGGACGACGGGCCGCTCGACATCGACACGCTCCGGCAGGAGGTCATCGCGATCTTCGACGCCACCGAGGAGACGCCGCCCTGATCCGGCCACGCGCCGCCGTACCCCGCCCCACCGCAGACGAGGAGACGCCATGGGCGTGAACCCGCAGAAGATGATGAAGCAGATGCAGAAGATGCAGGAGGAGATGCAGCGCGTGCAGATGGAGCTCCAGGAGGAGACCGTCTCCGCGTCGGCGGGCGGCGGGGCGGTCACCGCCACCGTCAGCGGCGGCCTCGAGGTGAAGGCGGTCAAGATCGACCCGGCCGCCGTCGACCCCGAGGACGTCGAGCTGCTGGAGGACACGGTGGTGGCCGCCGTCAACGAGGCGATGCGGCAGGCGCAGGAGCTGGCGCAGAAGCGGCTCGGCGCGATCACCGGCGGGCTCTCGGGTCTCGGCCTCCCCGGCCTGTAGGCCGGCCCCGCCATCCTCACCCCGTCCCTCGAGCGGCTGGTCGCGGAGCTGTCGCGGCTGCCGGGCATCGGCCCGCGCAGCGCGCAGCGCCTGGCCTTCCACCTGCTGCGCCAGCCGCGCGAGCGCCCGACGGCCCTCGCCGACGCCCTCCGGCAGATGGCCGAGCGCCTGCGTCCCTGCACGCGGTGCTTCAGCTTCGCCGAGGCGGAGCTGTGCCCCATCTGCGCCGACCCGCGGCGGGACCCGGCCCTGCTGTGCGTCGTCGAGGAGCCGTCGGCGATCCTGCCGATCGAGCGGACGCACGAGTACCGCGGCTACTACCACGTGCTGGGCGGGGCGCTGTCGCCGATCGACGGCGTCGATCCCGAGGACCTGCGCATCGCGGAGCTGGTGCGGCGCCTGGACGAGGAGGGGGTGCAGGAGGTGGTCCTCGCCACCAACCCCACGATGAGCGGCGAGGCCACGGCGCTCTACCTGGCCGACCTCCTGCGGGGGCGCGTGCGCATCACCCGACTGGCCAGCGGGCTGCCCGTGGGGGCCGACCTGGAGCACGCCGACGAGCTCACGCTCGGCAGGGCGCTCCTGGGGCGGCGGGAGCTGGCCTAGGAGGGCCTAGCGGTGCCCGCCCGGCGGGTGGCGCACCGCCCGCCACACCCACGGGTCGTGCCCGGGCACGAGGCGCGCGTCCTCCGCCTCGGCGATGTCGCGGAGGCGTGCGAGCGACGCCTCCATCGCGGCGTCGTCGCCCCGCCGGCCGGGGGTGCCGGCGACGCCCGCGAAGACGTTCCACGCCAGGTCGGCGGCGTCCATGGCCAGCAGCCAGGTGCCCGTGGCCGGCAGCGTCACGGCGAAGGACATGTGGCCGGGCGTGTGGCCGGGGGTGACGATCGCGCGCACCCCCGGTGCGAGCGGCGCGTCGCCGTCCAGCGGGCGCCAGCGGATGCCCGGGAGGGAGTAGTCCGGCGGGTGGTAGCCGGAGTCGTGCCCCGCCCCCGCGGCGTGCCGCAGCTCGGCCCGCTGGACGGCGACCTCGACGCCTGCGGCGGCCAGGAGCGGGATGCCCCCGGAGTGGTCCGCGTGCAGGTGGCTCACGGCCGCGAGCGCCAGGTCGCCCACGCCCACGCCCGCGCCGCACGCGGCGAGCGCGGCCGGGAGCGGGTCGCCGGCCGGCGCCTCGGGGGGCGGGCCGCTGTACACGGCGCGGACCGCACCGGGGTCGTCCAGGAAACCCCGCCCGAGGCCGGTGTCGAGCAGCACCCAGCCGGCGGGGGTCTCCACCAGCGCGCCCACCACGGGCTCGCGGCGCACGGCGTCGCCGCCGCCGCGCACGGAGAGCCGGGTGGGCACGTGCTCGGCGCCGTACGTCAGCAGGAACATGCGCCGCGCGACGTCCACCGGCCTCACCATCCCCGCGCGCGCCCCGGCGCACGCACCCACCGTTCGTGCGGGGCCGAACCCCTCGCGCGGTGGGCTCCATCGGCGATCGGTCCACTACACTCATCCGTCGCGACGCCCTCCGGCGGCCGGTCGGCCAGGGCGGTACCCATGGCCGCGAGGGGGAGGGAGACGTCATCGGCCTGCGCGTGATGAAGTTCGGCGGCAGCTCCGTCGCGGACGCCGAGAAGGTCCGCAACGTGGCGCGGCGCATCGCGGCCGCCAAGGAGGGGGGCGACGACGTCGTCGCGGTGGTCTCCGCGCGCGGCAAGACCACCGACGGGCTGGTCGCGCTCGCCTACGAGATCAGCGACCGCCCAGACGCGCGCGAGATGGACATGCTGCTGTCCACGGGCGAGCGGGTGTCGTGCGCGCTGATGGCGATGGCGCTGCACGACCTCGGCCACGACGCCGTGTCGTTCACCGGCTCGCAGGCCGGGATCATCACCGACGACGCGCACACCAAGGCCAAGATCATCGAGATCCGCGGCGACCGCCTGCGCACCGCCCTCGACGCCGGCCACATCGCGCTGGTCGCCGGCTTCCAGGGCATGTCCGAGGGCGGGCGGAACGTGACCACCCTCGGCCGCGGCGGCAGCGACACGACCGCGGTGGCCCTGGCCGCCGCCCTGCAGGCGGACGTCTGCGAGATCTACACCGATGTCACCGGGGTGTTCACCGCCGACCCCCGCATCGAGCCCGCCGCGGTGAGGCTGCCCCGGCTCACCCACGAGGAGATGCTCGAGATGGCGGCGTCGGGCTCCAAGGTGCTCGCGCTGCGGTCGGTGGAGTTCGCCCGCAACCACCACGTCCCCGTGCACGTGCGCTCCTCCTTCCAGCCGGAGGAGGGGACCTGGATCACAGAGGAGACACCGGACATGGAGCAGGCCATCGTGACCGGCATCGCGCACAAGAGCGACGAGGCCAAGATCACGATCACCGGCGTGCAGGACAAGCCGGGGGTGGCCGCGACCATCTTCACGGCCCTCGCCGACGCCCTCATCAACGTCGACACGATCATCCAGAACGTCGGCATCGACGGCCGGGCGGACCTGTCGTTCACCGTGCCGCTCGACGAGCTGCGGCGGGCGCTCGACGCGCTCGAGGAGAACCGTGCGACGCTTGGGTACACGGGCGTCACCCACGACGACCAGATCGGCAAGGTCACGCTGATCGGCGCGGGCATGAAGAGCAACCCGGGCGTCGCCGCGAAGATGTTCCGGGTCCTCGCCGACCAGGACGTGAACATCCAGATGATCGACACCTCCACGATCCGGATCACCGTCGTGATGGACCGCCGCCAGGTGGAGCGCGCGGTGCGCGCGCTGCACGACGCCTTCGACCTGCCGTCCGAGGCCGCCCGGAGGGACCGCTGATGTTCAACGTCGCGGTCGTGGGCGCCACGGGCGCCGTCGGCAGCACCATGCTGCGCGTGCTGGAGGAGCGGGGCTTCCCGGTCACCGAGCTGCGCGCGCTCGCCAGCGCACGCAGCGCGGGCTCCCAGGTGGAGTACCTGGGCCAGGACATCACGGTGCGCGAGCTCACCGAGGGCAGCTTCGAGGGTATCGACATCGCCCTGTTCTCGGCCGGGGGTGCCCGGTCGACCGCCTTCGCGCCCGCCGCCGTCGAGGCCGGCGCGGTGGTCATCGACAACTCGTCGGCCTACCGCATGCACCCCGAGGTGCCGCTGGTGGTGCCGGAGGTCAACGAGGCCGCCATCCCGGGCCACCAGGGCATCATCGCCAACCCCAACTGCGTCGCCGCGCCGCTGGTGGTGGCGCTCAAGCCGATCGCCGACGCGGTCGGCCTCGAGCGGGTCGTGATCTCCAGCTACCAGGCCGTCTCGGGCACCGGCGCGGCCGCGGTCGACGAGTTGCGCGCGCAGGCCGCGGGGCACCTGGCCGGCGAGGAGCCCGCGCCGTCGGTGTATCCGCACCCCATCGCGTTCAACGTGCTGCCCCACATCGACACGTTCGACGAGACGGGCTACACGGGCGAGGAGCGCAAGGTCATCGCCGAGACCCGGAAGATGCTGGGGATGCCCGATCTCGCGGTCAGCGCCACGTGCGTGCGTGTCCCCGTGTTCAACGGACACTCGGTGTCGGTTCAGATCGAGACCACCGAGGCACTGGCCGCCGCCCGCGCGCGTGAGCTGCTGATGGCGGCGCCCGGCCTCGTGCTGATGGACGAGCCGGCCGCCGCGGTCTACCCGCTGCCGCGGCTCGCCTCCGGCCGGGACGAGGTGCTCGTCGGCCGCATCCGCGCGGACCTGTCGCATCCGCGGGGCCTCGCGCTGTGGCTCTCGAGCGACAACCTGCGCAAGGGTGCCGCCACCAATGCGGTGCAGATCGCGGAGTCCCTGGTCACCAACGGCTGGCTGTAGCGCCGGCGGGCGTTGGGGGGCTCAGGGCCCCTTCGGCGTCCCCTCGCGGGAGCCGGCGGGGCAGGGGACGCCGGCCTCGGCGAACGGCACGGGCCGCCCCTCCACCGGCACCGCCCGCGGCACGAGCTCCACCCCGGCCGCCGCCCGGCCCGCGCACGCCGCGCACACCGGCGCGTCGGCGCCGGCGACCGGGGCGGCGGTGCGCGCCGCCCCGTGCGCCGGGTCGACCGCGCACAGGCCCGCGAAGAGGTCGTCGGCGGGCACGTCCTCGCCCACCAGCGCACCGGCCAGCTCCACCAGCCGGAAGGCGTCGTGCACGTCGCGCAGGGCGTCGTCGACCCCCTCGCCCTCCATGCCGGCCTGACCCCGGCGGAGGGCGTCGGCGGCGCGGTCCTGCGCCTGGGCGAGCAGGTCCCGCCCGTGCGCCGGCAGATCGGCGTGGTCCCCGACCAGGTCGATGCGCGCCCGCAGGGCGTCCAGCCCGACCCGCAGCCGGGCGCGCGCCTCCGCCCCGCGCAGGCGCGCGCGGCGCTGCTCGCGGCGGAGTCCCCACGAGATGGCCCATGCCCCTCCCACGAGCGTCAGCCCGATCAGCACCACGACCTCGCGCCACGACCCGCCCTCGTCGTCGGGCGGCAGGGCGAGCTCCGAGGCGGCGATGACGCGCTGCGCCGGCCCGCGCAGGTCGTCGACCCGGGCCGCCGCGAAGGCGCCGCGCAGCGACTCGGCCCGCCGCCGGCCGGCGGCGCCGACCGGGCCATCGGGGGTGGTCAGCACGAGGGTCCCGCCGTAGCCGAGCCGCCGGCGCAGGTCCTGCGCGTACCGGAAGGGATCCTCCCCCCGCAGCGGGCCGACGACGGCGAGCTTGACGTCCTCGCCGCGCGCCCGCAGCTGTGCGGCCTTCGCGGCCAGGCGCTCCTCGACCACCCCCGCGAGCGTCCCGAGCGCCGAGGTGGCGTAGACGTCGTGCCGTCCCAGGGTGGTGAGGGCCCGGGCGTCGTCGGCGGGGGCCGCGCGCGCCACCGAGGCGACCAGCAGGGCGACGAGCAGGACGAGGGGCGCCGCGCGGCGGAGCATGGCGGGTGCGGCGAGGCGCGGCACGCGCGCGCTAGGGGGCGCGCAGGGCCGGGGCGGCGTGGGGGACCGGCTCCGGGTGGAGCCGGGCGGCGAGCCGTGCGAGGCGGCCTGCGGGCGCCCGCTCCAGCCCGCCGAGCTCGAGGCGCATCAGGGAGACCTGCCCCGCCGAGCGCACCGTCCAGAAGCCGAAACGCTGCAGGAAGGTGCGGTCGAACAGCGTGTGGTGCACGTCGAACCGCGTCGACAGGGGCACCTCGTCCGCGTGGCGCAGGGCGAAGGCCTCCACGGCCGCCACGCGACGGCTCTGCAGGTCGGCCAGAGCCTCCAGCAGCAGGCGCTCGCACACGCCGGCGAGGTCGTCGCCCGCGAGGTAGGCGCAGGTGATGAGGGCGGCGTCGCGCCCGGGGGGGCCCGCGGGCAGCAC
>DATMJR010000372.1:0-3123 GCA_035553775.1 Miltoncostaeaceae bacterium
GTCGCGGCCGCTGACGTCGCCCACCAGCAGGGTCACCTCGGCGGCCTTGTGCTCGGGGCGCTGCTTGGCGAGGAGGGCGAGGTCGGCCCCGAGCTTCTCGGCCACGTGGTTGGCGAGCTTGGCGCGCCCCGAGCACAACGCCGCCGAGGTGACCCTGCTGGTGGGCGACGTCGGCGGCCGCGACGCGATCCTCATCGACGACATGATCGACACGGCGGGCACGCTCGTCGCCGGCGCGCGCGTGATCCGGCGGGCCGGCGCCCGGCGGATCCTGGCGGCGGCCGTGCACGGCCTCTTCTCGGGTCCCGCGTTCGAGCGGCTGCAGGCGTCGGACATCCAGGAGGTGGTCGTCACCGACACGGTGCCCCTCCCCCCGCACGCCCCGCGCGACCTGATCCGGGTCGTGTCGGTGGCCCGGCTGCTCGCCGACTCCGTGCACAACGTGTTCTGCGACGAGTCGGTGAGCGAGATCTTCGCGGGCGAGAACCAGCTCTTCTGACGCTCCGCGCCGCGTCCGCGGCGTGTGCCGGTGCTACCGCAGGACCGTGAGGCCCGGCGTCCGGCGGGCGTGCACCGTCAGGTAGGAGAAACGCTCCCGGCCGGCGCGGGTCGCGCGACGGGCGCCGCGGGGTACGCGCACCGCCGTGAGGGGCGCCACCTCGTGGGCCACACCGTCCACGACCACCGCACCCGTGCCCGCCACGCCCACGATCAGCACGTCGCGCTCGGCGTTCACGTGTTCCCCGACGCCCTCGCCGGGCGGGAACGAGACGAGGTTCGCGTTCAGATCGCCGTCGCCGCCGAGGCTCGCGCGGACGCCGGCGCGGGGACGGTCACCCGCCGCGACCGCGGCGAGGTCGAGCCGCTCCGCGCCCGCCGTCCGCGCGCCCTGCCCTGCCCGGACGTCCGCGCCGCCCGGGCCCCCCGTCACAGGTTCATGTTGTTGAAGTTCGGGCGCATCGAGGCCGCCATCGGCAGCGGACCGCCGGCGCCGGGCTGCATCGGGCCGGCGGCACCGCCGCCCGAGCGCTTCGTCCCGAACGCGCTGAAGACGCGCGGCGCGTCCGTGCCGCACTCCGGGCATGCGGCGGTGGACGGCGCGGTGCCGAGGGGCATGGTCAGCTCGAAGACCCCGTCGGTCTCGCAGCGGTAGTCGTAGGCGGCCATGGAGGTCCTTCCGGAGGTGAGGGGCGGGCGGGGGCGTCCGGCGTGCGGCGCCCCGTCAGCCTAGCGGCGACGGCCCGGGGGCTCGCGCCACCGGCCGCGGGGGCCGGCTCAGGCCGGCGGTGCCAGGGGGACCAGGTCGGTGAACACGACGCGCTCGCCCAGCTCGCCTCCGGCACCCGCCGCGGGCGAGGGCGCATCGGCGCCCACGTGCTCCACCTCCCGGACGCGGACGCGCAGGGGCGCGGTGCCCGGCGGCAGCTCGAGGGTCAGGTCGGCGTCGAGGGCGCCGGTGGCGCGCACCCCGGTGGCGGACCACGCGAATGCATCGGGCGCCCCGCCCAGGGCCGACAGGTGCGCCGCCGCCGCGTCCGGCCCCGGCGCGCGTTCGAGCAACGCCTCCACGCGGTTGGCGGCCGGTCCCGCGGGACCCGTGCCGGCGAGCAGCACCGTGACGCGTGCGCCGCGCCGGGTCACGGTCAGCGTCCGGTCGGGCAGCAGCGGGGCGAAACCGGTCACGACCGGCGTGGACACGGCATGACCGGGGATGCTGTGGGGCTGGAACCGGGCGACGACCAGGCGCACCAGGGGGCAGTAGCCGGCGGCGGCCACGGTCGGCAGGGCCACGTCGGCGTACCAGCCGTCGCCGCCGAAGACGGGCGCGAACGGGACCGCGCCCACCACGATGTCCCCGTCGGGGAGCGTGAGCGTGACGGGGTCGCCGGCCCCGCCGGCGAGGGCGGCGGCCGTCGGCCAGCGGTCGGGCCCGGGCGGCGCCCAGATCGGGTCACGGCCGGCCTCCGTCACCACCGCGGCCACGGCCGCCGCCGGGGTCTCGCCCTCCGTGCGGTGCCACACGAGCACCGCCAGGCGCTCGCCGTCCCCGGTTACGTGCCAGGGCCGCGCGACCCGCACCCGCAGCCGGCCTCCGGCGCGCAGGCGCCGCACCACCTGCACCCCCGGCTCGTCGCTCGCCTCCGCGCTCCACGTGAATGCGGGGTGCACGCCGGTGACCACCGGCGGCGCCGGCCGGCTCGTGCTCAGCACCGCGACGGGCGGGGGGACCTCCACGCGCCACAGGTGGTCGTCGGGCGGCCCGCCCTCGGGGAAGTGCCCCCGGAAGCGGCTGAGCGCGGTGAGCGCGTACCGCACGCTGCGGTGCCGGGTGTCCCCGAACTCGTGGTGCAGCGGCGCGGCCAGGACGTCCTGACCGCGGGACACCGGGACGGTGCCGACGGCCGCGTCCCGCACCTCGCGGACGGCGTCGTCGTCCCGCTCGGTCCAGGTCGCCCGGACGTCCAGCTGGGCGGTGCTGCCCGCGTGCACGGTCAGCGGACCCGGTACGGCGTCGAGCAGGACGTGGGTGTCACCCGGCGCCCGCTCGTGCGCGGCCAGGGCGTCGGCGCCCGCAGGGGGGCGCAGCGGCCGCCGCACGGCGTGGGTCAGCACCAGGGGCCGCGACGGGGTGACAAGGGGATGGTTCCCCGCCGCCGCGGCCTCCCGCGACACGTTGGGCATGAGCCCGACCAGCGCGAAGTGGTCGGTCATGTCCTCGGTCAGCGACGACGAGAGGGCCAGGGTCACCTGCTCCGCGGGCGCCAGCCGCACCATCAGCACCGTGCCCTCCCAGCGCAGCACCGGTTCGCCCGCCCGCCGCGTCGCAAGGCGCAGGGTGCGGGTGGAGCCCGTGCCGGGCCATCGCTCCCACGGGTGGCGCAGCGGCGGGGCGGCGGGCGCCCCCGGCTCCCGGCGCAGCGAGACGCGGATGCCCCCCGCCGCGGGGTCGGGCAGGCCGGGGGCGTCGGGCCCGTCGCGTCGCCCGGCCTCGAGGGCCCGGCGCACCCAGCCGAGCACGAGTTCCTCGTCCAGGTCGCCGTCGAGCATGCCGTGCTGCTCGGCGAGGGCGAGCGAGGCCACCGGCCGCAGCAGGAGGCGATCCGGGTGGGGGGAGGGCGGCAC
>DATMJR010000373.1:0-2046 GCA_035553775.1 Miltoncostaeaceae bacterium
GCGGGCGGCGCGGCGGCCGCGGGCGGGCGTCCGCGGTCCGGGCGCCGCGCGCCCGGACCCGGTCGCCGGCGGTCGTCGCTAGGCAGCCGTCGCCGCGGACGCGCGGTCGGCGCGCGCCTCGCGGGCGCGGGCCACCAGCGCCGCGAAGGCCTCCGGCTCGTGCACGGCGAGGTCGGCCAGCACCTTGCGGTTGAGCTGCACACCGGCCAGGGACAGCCCGTGCATGAACTCGCCGTAGGTGAGCCCGTTGAGCCGGGCGGCGGCGTTGATGCGGGCGATCCAGAGCCGCCGGAAGTCGCGCTTGCGCACGCGGCGGTCCCGGTACTGGTAGTTGAAGGAGCGGAGGACCTGCTCCTTCGCGCGGCGGTACGAGCTCTTCTTGGTGCCCCAGTAGCCGCGGGCGCGGGAGAGGACCTTGCGGCGCTTCTTGCGCGCCGCGACGGAGCGCTTGACCCGGGCCATCTAGCGCCGCCCCAGCAGCCGCAGCACGGTGGCGGCGTGCTCCTCGGGGAGCGTGCGCAGACCGCGCTTCTGGCGCCTCTGCGCGCCGCTCATGTTCTCGAGGTTGTGGCGCAGGCCGGCCGGCAGGAACATCACCTTGCCGGTGGGCGTCACGCGGAAGCGCTTGGCCGCCGACTTGCGTGTCTTCACTTTGGGCATGTCAGGAGGAGCTGCTCTCGGGCTCGGGGTTGTCGTCGGCCTCGCGGCCCGCGGGCCGGCCGGTGGTGGGTGCCGGGTCCTTCACGGGCGTCAGCATCATCACCATGTTGCGGCCGTCGAGGTTCGGCCGGCTCTCGATCGTCCCCAGTTCCTTCAGGTCGTCCGCGAGCCGGAGAAGGATGGACTCTCCCCGCTCCGGATGCAAGAGCTCACGGCCCCGGAACATGATCGTGACCTTGACCTTGTCCTTGTGCCGGAGGAACCGCTCGACGTGCCCCTTCTTGGTGGCGTAGTCGTGCGGGTCGATCTTCGGCCGGAACTTGATCTCCTTGATGACGATCTGGCTCTGGTGCTTGCGGGCCTGCTTGGCCTTCTGCTCCTGCTCATAGCGCCACTTGCCGTAGTCCATGATCCGGACCACGGGCGGGCGGGCGTCGGCCGCCACCTCGACGAGGTCGAGGTTCGCCGCCGTGGCGATCTCCTGGGCGCGGCCGATGGGCACGATGCCCCGGTTCTCGCCGTCCGCGTCGATGAGACGGACCGACTCGGCCCGGATGGCGTCGTTGATCCGGGTGGACGGCCCGGCGGGCGGCCGGGTGTCGGGGCCGCGCCTAGGGGGCAAACAACTTCGCGTGCGCGCTCAGGCGCCGCCTCCCTCGAGAACGGTGGACACCCCCGCGACGCGGGGGCGGTGCCATGACATGGCGGATGAATGCGGGGTCGCGAGCCGTCGGGGCCCGCCCGCACCGGCAGGACGATAGCAGGCCGCCCGGGGGCCACCAACGCCCGCGGGACGCGGCGAAACCCGGGTGGCGGGGGCCGCCCCGGGCCTCACCAGGCCGCCGCGTAGAGCGCGTGCAGCTCCTCGCGCGAGGCCGGCGGCGGGGTCTCGTGCAGCTCGGCGCGGGCGGCGGCGACGGTGGCGAGGTGGTCGAGGTCATCGCGCGTCACGCCCAGGTCGCGCAGCCGCTCCACCCCCGCCGCGGCCGCCCCCGCGTCCGCGAGGCGCGCGATGCGGCCGTCCGGGTCGGCGCGCCCGGGGAAGCGGCGGACCAGCGCGCCCAGCGCGTGCGGCAGCATGACCGTGTTGGCGGCGCCGTGGCCGGCCCCGCACTCGCGCGCCACGGTCTGGGCGAGCACGTGGTGGAGCCCGTAGCCGGCCGTCCCGATCGCGTATCCGGCGAGCATGGCGCCGAGGGCGAGGTCGTCGACGGGCCCGTCGCCGAGGCCCCGCTCCAGGTGCGCCACCGCTGCGTCGGCGGCCAGCCGGGCGAGGGGACTCGCGTGAGGGGTGAGGGGCGCCTCGGCGGCATGGCCGAGGGCGTTCATCGCGCTGGCGGCCCGGCCGGGCGCCCCGAGGGTGTCCAGCAGCGACGGGTCCCAGAC
>DATMJR010000374.1:0-7301 GCA_035553775.1 Miltoncostaeaceae bacterium
CGCGGGGATCCCCATGCGGCGAGGCTACAGGGGGCGCCGGGATCGTCGCACCACCTGGGGTCTCCGCGCCGGGCCGATGGGTGCTGGCGGCGACCGTGCTGGGGTCGGGCATGGCGTTCCTCGACGCCACCGTCGTCAACATCGCGCTCCCCCGGATCGGCGAGGACTTCGACGCGCGGCTGGCGGCGCTGCAGTGGACGGTGAACGCCTACACGCTGACGCTCGCCGGGCTGCTCCTGCTGGGCGGCGCGCTCGGGGACCGGCTGGGCCGGCGGCGCGTGTTCCAATGGGGGGTCGCCTGGTTCACCGTCGCCTCGGTGCTGTGCGCGCTCGCGCCGACGGTCGAGGTCCTGATCGCCGCCCGCGCGCTGCAGGGCGTCGGGGCCGCCCTGCTCACCCCGGGGAGCCTGGCGATCATCGAGGCGGCGTTCGTGCGGGAGGACCGGGGGGCGGCCATCGGGGCGTGGTCCGGGCTCGGCGGCATCGCCACGGCGCTCGGCCCCTTCCTGGGCGGCTACATGATCGACGCTGTCTCCTGGCGGATGATCTTCCTGATCAACGTCCCGCTGGGCCTGGCCGTCATGGTCATCGCCGCACGGCACGTCCCCGAGACCCGGGGCGTGCGGCAGGAGGGCGCGCGGCTCGACCTCGCCGGCGCGGCCCTGGCCGCGCTCGGGCTCGCCGCCCTCACCTGGGCCCTCACCGAGGCCGCCGGCCGGGGCTGGGGCGACGCGGCCGTGCTGCTGGCCGCACTGGTGGGCGCCGCCCTGCTCGCGGGCTTCGTGCTGCGCCAGGCCCGCGCGCGGGCGCCGATGGTGCCCCTGTCGATGTTCCGCTCGCGCGGGTTCAGCGCGTCCAACGCCGTCACGTTCGTGGTCTACGCGGCCCTCAGCGCCAGCCTGTTCCTGGTGCCGATCCAGCTCCAGCAGGTCACCGGGTACTCGGCGCTCCAGGCCGGCGCCGCCCTGTTCCCGCTCACCCTCGTGATGCTGGTGTTCTCGGCGCGCGCCGGTCGGCTCGCCCAGCGGATCGGGCCGCGGCTGCCGATGAGCCTCGGGCCGCTGCTCGCGGGCGCCGGCATGGCGGGGCTCGCGCGGGTGGGCGACGACGCGGCCTACCTCGTCGACCTCCTGCCCCCGCTGCTCGTCTACGCCGCGGGGCTCGCGCTCACCGTGGCGCCCCTGACGGCCACCGTCATGGCGTCCGCCCCCGAGCAGCTCGCCGGGATCGCCTCGGCCGTCAACAACACGGTGGCCCGGGTGGCGGGGCTGATCGCCGTCGCGCTGGTGCCCGTGCTCGCCGGCATCTCTGGTGCGGACTACCGGGATCCCGCGGCCTTCTCGGACGGGTACCAGCGCGGCATCCTGATCGCCGCCGCCCTGTCCGCGGCCGGCGGGGTGCTGGCACTGCTGCTGGTGCCCGGACGCCCGGAGGCCGAGGCGCCGGTGGCCGGTGAGCCGGAGCAGTGTGCGCACTGCGCGCTCGACGCCCCCCCGCTGCGACAGGAGGTCGAGCCGGGGCCGGCATGAGTGAAACGCGCCGCAGGGGGCATCCCCTGGTCGGACGTGACTGTGGCCGCACCTGGGAGGGCGATGTGGACGACGAGCAGATCCTGGAGTTGATCGACCGCCTGGTGACCGAGGAGCAGCGGCTGCTCGCGGGGGGCGCCGACGGCTCGGGGCTCGCGGGCGAGGACCACGAGCGCCTGGGCAAGGTCACCGTGGCGCTCGACCGCGCGTGGGACCTGCTGCGGCAGCGGCGCGCCAAGGAGGAGTTCGGCCTCGACCCGGACCAGGACACCTCGCCACGGCCGGCCGAGGTGGTGGAGGACTACGAGCAGTAGGCCCGTCCGCGCCCGCTCTGCGAGGATGAGGCCGCGCCCGGCGGCCCCCGCCAGACGGGCGCGACCTCCTCGGCATCGTCCCCCGGCGTGATCGCGGCGCCATCGGGGGCGCCCGTCGCCGGCGTTCGGGAAAGCCGCGTCCCCATCGCGGGCCGGGGTGTGGCAGGCGCATGCGGGCACCGGTGCCGGCGGCCCCCGGACGATCCCACTTCGGGCGGCGCCCCCCGGTGCCGATGGAATCCCGATGGGCGCACAGGGTCACGCGATCGTGCCGCCGGGCGGGACGTTCCCGAGGCCGTCGCGCGCGCAGCGGGCCCTCGCCGCCCTCGCCGTCGCGGCTCTGGCCGCGGTCACGGCGCTGGTCGCGAGCGGGGCCGGCCCCCCCGGCCTGAGGGACGCCCTCGCCGACGGGGGCACGATCGCCGTGAGCGTCCTCGCCCTGGCCGTCCTGGCGCTGCGCCTGCGCCATCCGGCCCCCGACCGCCCGGCGTGGGCGGTCCTCGCCGTCGGGCTGGCGGGCTGGGTGGTCGCCGACGTCGCATGGGCGGTCACCGGGCGGCCGGAGCTGTCCTGGGCCGACGCGGGGTGGCTGGCCTTCTACCCGCTGGCGTACGTCGGCCTGGCCCTGATGGTGCGCGCCACCGTCGCGCGCGTGCCGCTGCTGGTGTGGCTCGACGGGCTCATCGGCGTGTTGGTGGTGGGGGCGGTCGGGGCCGCCGTGCTGCTGCCCGCGCTGGACCCGGTGGGAGGCCGCACCGGCGTCGACCTGATCGTCAACGTCACCTACCCCGTGGCCGATCTGGCGCTGGTCGGGGTGGTGGCGGTGGCCCTGGCCCTGGCCGCCTGGCGGCCGACCCGCATGTGGACGATGCTCGCCGCGGGCTTCGGGCTGATGGGCGCGGGCGACGCGCTGTACCTGCTGGCGGTCGCGCGCGACCTCGTCGTCCCCGACTGGGTGCTGGCGGCCGCCTGGACGGGCGCGTTCACCCTGATCTGCCTCGCCGCGCTCTGCCCGCCGCGCCCCGTCCCCCCGGCGGCGACCGGCTCGCTGCGTCTGCTCCTGGCACCCGGGGCCTTCGCGCTCGTGGCCGGGCTGTTGCTGGTGCGCGAGGGCCTGCACGAGGGCCGGTCGATCGGCTCCGCCCTGGCGGGGGCGACGCTCGTCGTCATCTGCGGCCGGCTGGTGCTGCACGCGCACGAGGTGCGCCGCGCCGACGCCGCCCTCCGCGCGGCCCGCGACCTCGCGGAGCGCGACGGGCTGACCGACCTGCTCAACCACGGCGCCTTCCACGACGCGCTGCGGCGCGAGTGCGCGCGCGCCGAGCGCCACGGAACCGCCCTGTCACTCGTGCTCCTCGACCTGGACCACTTCAAGCAGGTCAACGACTGCCACGGGCACCTGGCGGGAGACGAGGTCCTGCGGGGGGTCGCGCGGCTGATGCGCGGCGAGGCGCGCGCGGGTGACGTGCTCGGGCGCACCGGCGGGGAGGAGCTCGCCTGGCTGCTGCCGGGGACCGACCTCGCCGCCGCCCGGGCGGCGGCCGACCGGTTGCGGCGCGCGGTGGCGCGCGGAGGGCTGACGGCGACGGGGATCACCGCATCCCTCGGGGTGGCCGGGCGCTCCCCCGGCGAGGGGGCGGAGGGGCTGTTCGCGCGCACCGACACGGCCCTCTACTGGGCCAAGGAGGCGGGACGCGACCGGGTCGTG
Organism: Miltoncostaeaceae bacterium; assembly: GCA_035553775.1. Lineage (GTDB taxonomy): Bacteria > Actinomycetota > Thermoleophilia > Miltoncostaeales > Miltoncostaeaceae > DATMJR01. The sequence continues at coordinate 3,552 of DATMJR010000374.1, forward strand.
GCCTACTCGCCCGACGCGCGCGAGCTGCGCCTGGAGGGGCAGCGGGCGCTGCCGCTGCGCGCCACGATCAGCGGCAGGATGGTGCGGGCCCTCGCGCTCACCCTGCACGCCGCCGACCCGCCCCTCGCCCGGCACTGCGAACGGGTCGCCGACGCGGCCGTGGGGATCGCCTCCGTGCTCGGCTGGGAGCCGCACCGGCTGGTGGCGCTGCACGAGGCGGCCGCGGTGCACGACCTCGGCCGGCTGGGCGCGCCGGGCGACGGGGACGCGGCCGCGCTGTCGGGGATCGTCGTGGCCGAGGTGCTCTCCGAGGAGCAGGGCGGGTGGGTGCGCGAGCACCTCCACCACTGGGATGCGTCCCCTCCGCCGGGCGCGGGGACCTCGGAGGGCGCCCGCATCCTCGCGGTGGCCGACGCCTGGGACGTGCTGCGGGCGGAGGACGGGGACGGCGCGGCGGCGCTTGCCGTGCTCGAGGCCCTCGCCGGGCGCCGCTTCTGGCCCCCCGCGGTGGAGGCGCTGGGCATGCTGCACCGGGCCGAGGCGGCCCGGCCGGCGCTGGCCGCGGGAGCCGTCTAGGGCGCACGCCGGCGTACGGGCGGCCGGTCGCGCCGAACCCGTGCCGGTCGCGCGCCTCGTGCGTCACCCCGGCAGGAGGTGGGTGGGCGCCGCGGTGGCGGGGGTAGACCCCGGGAGAGCGGGCGATCGCCGTCGGCAGACCGCTGCGGACGCACGTCCACTTGCGAAGTGCTTGCAGCGTCAACTACCTTGGCGGCAGCACGAGCCCACCGAGCAGGGAGAGCCCATGGCGAAGGTCGCGGTCATCTACTACAGCGCCACCGGCAACGTGCACCGCCTGGCGCACGCGGTCGAGGAGGGCGCTCGGGCGGCAGGCGCCGAGACCCGGGTACGTCATGTCGCCGAGCTGGCGCCCGAGGAGGCGATCGCGCAGAACGACGCCTGGGCCGGCCACCGCGAGGACGTCAGGGACGAGCCCGTCGCGGAACTCGCGGACCTGGAATGGGCCGACGCCATCGTCTTCGGCTCGCCCACCCGCTTCGGGAACATCTCGAGCCAGCTGAAGCAGTTCCTGGACCTGACCGGCCCGCTGTGGGCCCAGGGCAAGCTCGTCGACAAGGTGGTCTCCGGCTTCACCAGCGCCCAGAACGCGCACGGCGGCCAGGAGTCGACGATCCTCGCGCTCTACAACACCATGTACCACTGGGGCGCGATCGTCGTGGCGCCCGGCTACTCCGACCCCCGCGTGTTCGGCGGCGGCGGCAACCCGTACGGCGCGTCGTCATCCCTGGAGCCCACCGAGGGCGAGGTCGAGGCCGCCCGTCACCAGGGCGAGCGGGTCGCGCAGGTCGCCCAGCGGCTCGTGGGCCGGTAGGGCCCGTCCATCACCCCGGTCGCGGCGCCCGCCGCGGCCGGCCGCAGCGAGGAGGCCGACGCCATGCGTCTCGAGGGTCTGCACCACGTCACGATGATCACCGCCGACGCGCCCGCGAACGTCACCTTCTACGCCGACGTCCTGGGTCTGCGGCTGGTCAAGACGACCGTGAACTTCGACGACCCGCGCGCGTACCACCTCTACTTCGGCGACGAGACCGGAGCGCCCGGGTCCATCCTCACGTTCTTCGAGTATTCGGGCGCGGCCCGGGGCCGGCCCGGGCTCGGCATGATCCACACGGTGCAGCTGGGCGTGGCGTCGGCCGACGCGCTGGCGTTCTGGGAGCGGCGCCTAGCCGCCCGTGCCGACGCCGCGGAGCGGCACGGCGACGCGCTGCGGTTCACCGACCCCGACGGCCTCGCCCTGGAGCTGGTGGTCGACGGCGACGGGAACCCGCCCCTGCGGGCCGCCCATCGGGAGATCCCCGAGGACGCGGCCATCACCGGGGTGGTCGGCGCCCGCGCCTACACGGCCTTCGCGGCGGTCGAGGAGCGGCTCTGGACCGACGTGCTCGGGTTCACCCACGACGGCGACGGCCGCTACCGGGTGGAGGGCGCCCACCGGCACTTCCACTGGACGGCCGAACAGGCCCGGGCCAACGGCCGTCCGGGCGCCGGCACCGTGCACCACATCGCGTGGGCCTCGCAGGACGCCGACCACGCCGCCTGGCGGGACCGGGTGACGGCCGCCGGGGGGTTCGCGACCGACGTGATCGACCGCGACTACTTCCGGTCGGTCTACTTCCGGGAGCCGCGCGGGATCCTGTTCGAGATCGCCACCATGAGCCCCGGCTTCGCCGTGGACGAGGACCCGGCCCACCTGGGCGAGCAGCTGCGGGTGCCGGCGATGCACGCCCGCCTGCTGCCCGAGCTGGAGCGCACCCTGACGCCGCTCGTCAACCCGCGCGCCGCGCGGCCGGGTGCCGCGCGATGAGCGACGCCCCCTGGCCGGCGCTGCCCTACCGCGACTGGGAGCCCACCAAGCAGACCGTCCATCGCCTGACGCAGATCGTGGGCAAGGTGCGGATGGCGCTCGTGCCCTTCCGCAACCACTGGTGGCACGTGACGCTGTACCCCTCGGCCACGGGCCTGACCACCGGGCTGATGCCGTACGGCGCCCGGTCGGTGCAGATCGACCTCGACCTCGTCGCGCACCGGCTCGAGGTGCGGACCTCCGACGGCGGGCGGGCCGTGGTCCCGCTCGCGGACGGGGTCTGCGTGGCCGACCTGTACGCCGGCCTGTTCGCCGCGCTGGCCGAGGTGGACGTGGCGGTCACCGTCGACCCCCGGCCGTTCGACCTGGGCGGCAGCCCCCGCCTCGACGAGGACCGCGGGCACGCGTCGTACGACGCGGACGCCGTCACCCGCTGGTGGACGGTGCTTCGCCGCACCGAGCACGTGCTGCTGCGCTTCGGGGCCGGCTTCACGGGCAAGGCGAGCCCGGTGCACCTGTTCTGGCACAGCTTCGACCTCGCCCACGGCCGGTTCTCGGGCCGTCCCGCGGCGCCGATCCCGGGGGCCGATCCCGTGACGGCCGCCGCCTACTCGCACGAGGTCGTGGCGGTCGGGTGGTGGCCGGGCGACGACCGGCGCACCCCCTTCCCGGCCTTCTACTCGTACACGGCCCCGGAGCCGGCCGGCCTGCGTGACCGGCCGCTGCGGCCCGCCGCGGCCGAGTGGCAGGACACCGGGAACGGGTCGATGGCGATCCTGCCGTACGACGCCGTCCGCGAAGCGGCGGACCCGGAGGGGGACCTCCTGGCGTTCTTCGAGACGGCGTATGCGGCGGGCGCCGAGGCCGCCGGCTGGGACCGGGCCGCCCTGGAGGCGGAGCCGCCCCTTCGCTAGGTGCCGAGCAGCCCCTCGACGCCGGCCGCCGCGCGCACCGGGGTGAACTCCCGGACGTCGTACTCCGCCGCGCCCGAGGTGTAGAAGGGGTCCTCGCGGATCATCTCCCACATCTCGTCGGTGCTGCCGCCCGTCGCGATGATGAGCCCTCCCGTGAGCGGCACCTGGCGGGCGGTGAGGAGGATGCGCCCCGCCTGGGTGTGCCGGCCGATCCAGGCCTTGTGCTCCTCCAGGAGGCGGTCGACCTCCTCGGCGGGCTTGGTGTAGGTGGCGAGCAGCACGAACACGGCGGGACCTCCCGGATCAGGGGGTGGAGTCGGACAGCGGCTCCCACACGAGCGCCGCGAACTCGATCACGAAGTCGATGCGACCGCCGACGACGTTGCGGGCGCCGCCCGAGGTGTCCTGCGGGCGGATCTCGCCGGTGCCGACGCAGATGGTGTCGTTGAGCCA
>DATMJR010000375.1:0-6518 GCA_035553775.1 Miltoncostaeaceae bacterium
GGGTGGTTGCGCACGCGCTCCTGGACCAGCCAGTCGTCCCCGGCGGCATCGGCGCGCAGCTCGGCGGCCAGCGCGGTCACGGCGTGCGGGACGCCGTTCACCTCGATCCCGTCGCCCGCGGGCCGCAGCACGCGCAGACCCTCTCCGTGGTAGCCCCACACCGGCTTCACCACGCACTCGCCGGGGAGCGCCGCGAGCAGGGCCTCCCAGGGCACCAGGTCACCGTCGCCGGCCGGCTCGGTCCACGCGGTGCCCTCGGCGGCGAGCGCGCCGACGGTGCGCGGCACGGCCAGCCCGGCGGCCACGGCCAGCCGCGCGAACGCCAGCTTGTTCTCGGTGAGCGCCTCCAGGCGCGGCCGGTTGAGGCGCCGCTGCAGCGCGAGCGTCTCGCGTTTGCTGAGCGCCGCGGGGGTCTCGCCGCGGGCGGGGTCGAGCAGGCCCATCGCGAGCGCCTCGTCCATCGCGAAGCCGTGCGCGCGCCGCAGGTGCAGAGCCCGGCGCCACAGGCGCGTCCAGGGGACGTGGTACGTCTCGCGCGCCGCCCGCCGCAGCCGGGACACGCCCTCCATGTAGAGGCGGGCCCTCCTCGCGATCCTCGTCACGTCCACGGCCGGGCGACTCCAGGGGTCGTGGGCGGGGACCCGGGGCGCAGGCGCGATGCTATCCTCCGCCGCGTGTCGACGGCCGCCGCCATCTCCCTCCGCGTGCGCGGCCTCCTCGCGGGTCTCGGCCTCCTCCCCCGGTAGGGGGAGACGCGGACACCCACGCCCGCTCCCGCGGGCACACACCCGAGAGCCCATCCGGAGACCGAGAGGGAGGTCCTGACGTGACGGCGCCAGGCGACCAGGTACGCGACGAGTCGAAGCGGATCACGTTCTTCGACACCACGCTGCGCGACGGGGAGCAGTCCCCGGGCATCACGCTGAACACGCGCGACAAGCTCGAGATCGCGCACCAGCTCCAGCGCCTCGGCGTCGACGTCATCGAGGCCGGCTTCCCGATCACGTCGCCCGGCGACTTCGACGCCGTCCGCGCGATCGCGCGCGAGGTCGAGGGCGTGGTGGTGGCGGGTCTCGCGCGGGCCAACGAGAAGGACGTCACCGTCGCGGGCGAGGCCGTGCGCGAGGCCGAGCGCGGCCGCATCCACACCTTCATCGCGACCAGCGACATCCACATGACGCACAAGCTGCGCATGGACCGCGGGCGCGTGCTTGCCGCGGCGGTCGACGCCGTCCGGCTGGCCCGCAGCATCGTCGACGACGTCGAGTTCTCGTGCGAGGACGCCACCCGCTCCGACCCGGCCTTCGTGGCCGAGGTGATCGGGGCCGCCATCGAGCAGGGCGCCACCACGGTCAACATCCCGGACACCGTCGGCTACACGATGCCGACGGAGTTCCAGCGGTTCCTGATGGAGCTCTACGAGCGCTGCCCGTCGCTGCGCGACGTCACCCTGTCGGTGCACTGCCACAACGACCTCGGCCTGGCGGTCGCCAACTCGCTGGCCGGCATGCAGGTCGGTGCGCGGCAGGTGGAGGGCTGCGTCAACGGCATCGGCGAGCGCGCCGGCAACGCCAGCATCGAGGAGCTGGCCATGATCCTGCGCACGCGCGCCGAGGACCTGGGCGGCCTGTGGTGCGGCATCGAGACCACCGAGATCACCCGCGCGAGCCGCCTGGTGAGCCGCCTCACCGGCTACGTCGTGCAGCCGAACAAGGCGGTCGTGGGCCGCAACGCCTTCGCCCACGAGGCGGGCATCCACCAGCATGGCGTGCTCGCCAACCCCCTCACCTACGAGATCATGGACGCGCAGAGCGTCGGGCTGGCCCAGAACTCGATCGTGCTGGGCAAGCACTCGGGCCGCCACGCCCTGTCGCACGCGCTCACCGAGCTGGGGTACGAGCTCGACCGCGACCAGCTCGACCAGGCGTTCGTCCGCTTCAAGGACGTGGCCGACCGCAAGGGCCGCATCTCGGCGGCCGACCTCGAGGCGCTGGTCTCGGACGAGATGCGCACCGAGGGCGCCGAGGGCGTGCGGCTCGAGTCCGTCGCCGTGCGCACCGGCGCCGGTGAGGAGCCCCGGGCGCGCGTGACCGTGGCCGACGAGGACGGCACGCGGCGCGAGGGCGAGGCCACCGGCGACGGGCCCGTCGACGCGCTCATGAAGGCGATCGACGCGGCCATCGGCACGGCCGGTACCCTGCTGGAGTACCACGTGTCGGCGGTGACCGGCGGGAAGGACGCGCTCGGCGAGGCGCGCGTGGTGTGCGACATCGGCGGGCGGACCTACGCCGGCCAGGGGGTCTCGACGGACGTCCTCGAGGCCACCGCAATCGCCTACCTGCGGGCGGTCAATGCGAGCAGGCGCGCCGAGCAGGGCGAGCGCGTCGTGGCGGGAGGCGTGTGAGCGTGGCGGGCAGGACCCTCTTCCAGAAGGTGTGGGACGCGCACCAGGTGCGCGCGGCGGACGCGCACGGGGCGGCGCTCCTCTACATCGACCTGCACCTGGTGCACGAGGTCACGTCGCCGCAGGCGTTCGACGGGCTGCGGCTCGCCGGGCGCCGGGTGCGGCGGCCGGACCGCACCCTGGCGACGGTCGACCACAACGTGCCCACGATCGGGCGCGAGGACGGCATCGCCGACCCCCTGTCGCGGGCGCAGATCGAGGCGCTGGAGCGCAACTGCGCGGAGTTCGGCGTCCCGCTGTTCTCCATCCGCTCCGCCCGCCAGGGCATCGTGCACGTCATCGGCCCGGAGCTGGGGCTCACCCAGCCGGGCATGACCGTCGTGTGCGGCGACTCGCACACCTCCACCCACGGGGCCTTCGGGGCGCTGGCGTTCGGCATCGGCACCTCCGAGGTCGAGCACGTGCTGGCCACCCAGACCCTCCCGCAGGGTCCCCCGCGCACGATGCGCGTGCGCATCGACGGCCGCCGGGGGGCGGGCGTCACCGCCAAGGACCTCATCCTCGGCACCATCGGTCAGCTCGGGGTGTCGGGCGCCCAGGGGTACGTCGTCGAGTACGCCGGGTCGGCCATCCGCGAGCTCTCGATGGAGGGCCGCATGACCGTGTGCAACATGTCCATCGAGTGGGGCGCCCGCGCCGGCATGATCGCCCCCGACGACACCACCTTCGCCTGGGTCGAGGGGCGCCCGTGCGCGCCGCGCGACTACGCGGCGGCGGTCGAGGGGTGGCGGCAGCTGCCCACGGACCCCGACGCCGCGTTCGACCGCGAGGAGGTCGTCGACGCGGCCTCCCTGGCGCCGATGGTCACCTGGGGGACCACGCCGGGGATGGTGGCGCCCATCACGGGCCGGGTCCCGACGCCGGACGACCTGGACGACCCGGTCGACCGCGACGCCACGCGCCGGGCGCTCGAGTACATGGGCCTCCGCGGCGGCGAGGCGCTCGAGGACATCGCCATCGACACCGTCTTCCTCGGATCGTGCACCAACGGGCGGCTCGAGGACCTCCGCGCCGCCGCCCGGGTGATCGAGGGCCGGCGCGTGGCCTACGGCATCCGCGCGATGGTGGTGCCGGGTTCGATGGGGGTGAAGGCCGCCGCCGAGAGCGAGGGCCTCGACCGCGTCTTCACCGCGGCGGGCTTCGAGTGGCGCGACGCGGGCTGCTCCATGTGCCTGGGCATGAACCCGGACATCCTGGAGCCGGGCGAGCGCTGCGCCTCCACCAGCAACCGCAACTTCGAGGGGCGGCAGGGCAAGGGCGGGCGCACGCACCTGGTGTCGCCGGAGATGGCGGCGGCAGCCGCGATCACGGGCCACCTGGTGGACGTCCGCAGCCTGGACGTCGACCTCGTCAACGCCTAGGGGGGACGGATGCGCGCCTTCACCAGGGTCACCGGCGTCGCCGTCCCGCTCGACCGGGCCGACGTCGACACCGACCAGATCATCCCCAAGCAGTTCCTGAAGCGCGTCGAGCGCACCGGGTTCGGCGAGTTCCTCTTCTTCGACTGGCGGACGGAGCCGGACTTCGTGCTCGACCGGCCGGAGTTCGCGGGCGCCGAGGTGCTGGTGGCGGAGCGCAACTTCGGTTGCGGCTCCTCGCGCGAGCACGCCCCCTGGGCCCTCGAGGACTACGGCTTCCGTGCGGTCATCGCCCCGAGCTTCGCCGACATCTTCCGCACCAACTGCACCAAGATCGGCCTGCTGCCCGTGCAGCTCGCCGAGGGCGAGGTGCGCGAGCTGATGGGGCAGCTGCAGGCGCAGCCCGGTGCGCGCGTGGCCGTCGACCTCGAGGCGCAGACCGTCACGGCACCGGGCGGCCAGGTCTACCGCTTCGAGATCGCCCCGGACATCCGCGAGCGCCTGCTCAACGGCTGGGACGACATCTCGCTCACGCTGGCCCACGAGGACGCCATCGCGGGCTACGAGGCCGACCGGGAGCGCGAGGGCCCGGTCACCACCGGCCTGGCGCGCTGAGGGCGGGGGGCGCCGCCCCGGCGCCCCCCCGCCGCACCGCTCAGCCGTTCGGCGAGACCGCCACCTTCACGCACCCGTCCTCGCGGGTGGCCATGCGCGCGTACCCCTCCGCCGCCTCCTCCATCGAGAGGTCGTGGGTGAGCACGGGTGACGGGTCGATGCGGCCGCTCTCCAGCAGGGGGAACAGGTCCGCCAGGTAGCGCTTCACGGGCGCGACCCCGCCGCGGATCGTGAGGTTGCGCAGGAAGCACACGTCCCACGGCACGTCGGGGGCGCCGAGGAAGACCTCCATGCCCACCCAGCTCACCATGCCGCCAGCCTGCACGTTACTGGTGGCGAACCGCATCGAGTCCGCACTGGAGACCGCGTCGATCGCGACCTCCGGGCCATACTCGCCCGTCGCCTCCCTCACGGCCTCGGCACCGCCGTCCTCCATGCCGCGGGTGTTGATCGTCCGGGTGGCCCCGAGCCGGCGTCCCATCTCCAGGCGGTCGTCGTGGTGTCCCAGCAGCACGATCTCGGCGGGCCCGCGCAGGGACGCCGCCAGGCAGGCGAGGAGGCCCACGGCGCCGTCGCCGATGACCATCACCCGCTGGCCCTCCTGCACCTCGGCACCCTCCACGGCGTGGTGGGCGGTGGTGTAGACGTCGGTCAGCGGCAGCACGCGCATGTCGTCGGCGTCGCCCGCGAGACCCTCGGGCACCGGCTCCAGCGTCCCGTCCGCGAAGGGGACGCGGACGAACTGGGACTGCCCGCCCTGCACCTCGCCGTCGCCGGGCCAGAAGGGGGCGAAGCCGTAGGCGCCGCCGTGCAGGCAGGAGGTCTGCAGGCCCTTCCGGCAGAAGTGGCACTCGCCGCACGAGATCCAGAAGGGGGAGGCCACCTTCTGCCCGGTGCGCACCCGCCGCACCTCGGAGCCCACCTCCTCGACGACCCCCACGAACTCGTGCCCGAGACGGCAGCCGGCGTGGAAGCCGAACGCCTCGCCGTGGTTGTAGATGTGCATGTCGGAGCCGCAGATGCCGGCCTTGGTCACGCGCACGATCGCGTCGGTCGGGGCGACGATCGACGGGTCCGGCACCGTGTCGACGGCGACGTCCCGGGCGCCGCGGAAGACGATCCCCCTCATGCTGCCTCCTGGTCGGTTGGGGCGAGCCTCGCCGGTGCGGGCTGTGGGGGGCAACCGGGGTTTCCCTCACGCGCGGGAGGCGCACCGCCGGCGCCTCCATGGAGCGGGACGACGGCGCCCGCCCGAGGTGCGGCGCGCCGGACGGCCGGGCGGGCGGCATCACCGGAGATGCCGCGCCGAAGGCGCGGATCCCGGCGCCGAGGACGCGGCCGAGTTCGGGAGCCGGCCCGGACCGACGATCTATCGCGAGCTGCCGACGGTCTTTCAGCGCCTGCAGGATCCCCGTGGAGGCGGCGAGGGCCCCCGCTTCGCGGTTGTTCCTGCCGGGCGCGTGACCGTACGGGCGAACCCCGAGGTGGAACCGGCGCCCGCGTCGAACACCTCCTCGCGGGATGGAGCTGCCCCAGGGGTCCGGCCCCCGGTGCGGCCGGCGGAGGTGCCGCCGAGGATCGCGAAGCTCTCGGCGACCCCGCCCGCCGGCGTGACGTCCACCGTGGCGCAGGTGCGGTCCGGGTCGTGCCGGACTTCGCCGGGCCCGACCACCGGGCGGCGGCGCGACGGCGGTTCGCGCGGGTGCGAAGCGGGATCGTGGTGTTCCGACCGGGGAAGGCCGCCATCCCGTCGAGGATCCGGGCGTCGGGGTTCCCGGCGGTCAGCGGGTCGCCCTCGCGCAGGATCAGGCGGTGGTGGAAGCCGCGCGCCGGCGCCGGCTCACCCATGTCCACCAGCGGGCCGTGGCCCTCGCCCGGGGCGGTGGCGCCCAGGGCGTCCGCGGCTGCAGCGCCGTCCGGGGCCGCCCTGGCGAGGCCGGCTGCGGCGGCCGCGCCGCGGTGCGGGAGCGTCGCCCGGTCGATCGTCGTCGCCACGCACCCTTCGGCCGCCGGGCCCCGTGAGCGGCCCGGGACGGCGGCGGCGTCGCTCCCGGACGCGGCGGGCCGCCGCCGTCCCGGGC
>DATMJR010000376.1:0-4025 GCA_035553775.1 Miltoncostaeaceae bacterium
CCAGACCGGCCGCCAAGCCGATGCCGAGGGCGAGCCCCGAGGCGGCCGCCAGCTGGATCTCGCGGACCTCCCGCAGGCGCCGCACGGGCGCATCGGCGGCGGGTGCCGGACGATCGTGGGCGCAGCAGGCGTCGCTCACGAACCGCGCTCCACGCGCGCGGCGGCGGCGCCGAGGACGGCGCCCAGCAAGTCCTGGGCGTCGGGGGTGAGCGTGTAGAGCACCATCTTGCCCTGGCGCCGGGAACTCACGAGCCCGGCGGCGCGCAGGCGGCGCAGGTGGTGCGAGACGAGCGCAGGCGAGCGCTCGGCGATCCACGCCAGGTCGCACACGCACATCTCCCCGCCCTCCTCGAGGCTGGCGGCGAGCATCAGCCGCGTGGGCTCGGCAAGGGCGGCCGCCCGCGCCGCCGCCTGCCCGGCCTGGCCCGGCGGGAGGCGCCGACCGCGCAGACGCTCCGCGCGGGGAAGGTCCAGACAGAGGAGGTCGCAGCAGTCGTCGCTCATCCGGTCATACTAATGACGGTCGGATCGTTTGCGCGAGGTCCGGGCGGCGCGGCGCACCACCTCGGGGTGAGCGACGTCGCGGGAGCCACCCGGCACGAACGGCCCGGTGATGAGGACGCTTGCGAGAGGTAGGGACGGACCGGATGGGTCACGGGCACGAGCACGCGCACGGAGGGACACCGAAGGCGTCGCGCACCGCCCTGCAGGTCGCGTTGGTCGCCAACGCGGCCTACACGGCGCTCCAGGCGGTCGTGGGCTTCGCGGTCGGGTCGGTCGCGCTGCTGGCGGATGCCGGGCACAACCTGTCGGACGTGCTCGCGCTCGCGGTCGCGCTCGGGGCGGCGGCGCTCGCCGCACGCCCCGCGACCCCTCGGCACAGCTTCGGGTTCCGGCGCGCGGAGGTCCTCGCGGCTCTCGCGAACGCGTTGTCGATCGTCGCCGTCGCCGCGATCGTCGCGGTGGAGGCGATCCGGAGGCTGGACGACCCACCGGAGGTACCGGGCGCGCCCCTGGCCCTCGTCGCGCTGGGCGGCATCGTCGTGAACCTGGGTAGCGCGGTGCTGATCCATCGGGCCCAGGGGGGTCACGGCGACCTGAACCTGCGCGCCTCGTTCCTGCACCTCGCCGGCGACGCGGCCGCCTCCCTGGGGGTCCTGGTCGGCGGGGTCCTCGTGATCGCCTTCGGCTGGGATCTCGCCGACCCCCTGATCGCCCTCGGGATCGCAGCGCTCATCGCGCTCAGCACATGGGGGGTCCTCCGCGACGCCGTGCTGGTCCTGCTCGAGTCGGCCCCCAGAGGCATCGACCCGGAGCAGGTCGGTGCGGCGCTCGCCGAGTGCGAGGGGGTCGTGGACGTCCACGACCTGCACGTCTGGGAGATCACCCCGGGCTTCCCGGCCCTCGCCGCGCACGTCATCGTGGAGGCTGATAGCGACGCCCGGCAGGTCCGGCGGGAGCTCCAACGCATCCTCGACGTCCGATTCCAGATCCTCCACACGACGCTGCAGGTCGAGAACCAACCGCGGCGGAGGCTGATGCCCGAGCGACCGCACCGCTGACGGGCGCGCTGCCCCACCGTGGCATCACGTTCCGCGGGCGCGGCGCCCTACGCACCCCCCGCTCCCGGTGTTAGATGAGCCCCGGCCCGACGCCCTGCAGGCCGGCGGTGAGCCGGGTCATCTCACCCGTGGCAAGCAGCACGCCGAACGCGACCATCATGACGGCGCCGAGGGCGGTGACCACGCGTAGCCGCCCCTTGAGGACGTTCATCGCCGACATGGCCTGGTGGGCGAAAAGGCCGGTCAGGAGGAGCGGCAGCCCCATGCCGAGCGAGTAGGTGAGCAGAAGGGCCGCGCCGAGGGCCCAGCTTCCGCTGGAGGCGGCAAGCGTCAGAGCGGCTCCGAGGGTGGGACCAAGGCAGGGGGTCCAGCCGACACCGAAGGCGACACCGGCGAGACCGGAGCCCATCAGGGTCGTGGGGCGCCGCCTGGGCCGGACGCGCCGCTCCCGCAGCAGGAACCCCGGCACGCCCTTGCCCAGGAACAGCACTCCCATCGCGACCATCACCACGCCCCCTGCGATCTCGAGCGTGCGCCGCTCGGCCAGCAGGACGGTCCCGACGAGTCCCACGGACGCCCCGAGCGCCGCAAAGGCGAGCGCGAAACCCCCGACGAATGCCGCGGTGGGTACCGCGACGGCCCACCGCCGGTTTCCCAGGTCATCGAACGCAACCCCGGAGAGGAAACCCAGGTACGCCGGGACCAGCGGCAGCACGCACGGCGAGGCGAACGAGATGAAGCCGGCGGCGAACGCGACGCAGAAGGAGATGAGGTCGGCCCCGAGCACTCACGCCGAGCGTGGCAGAGTTCGAGCGGCAGGGAGCCACCGCCGCGCGGGCATCGGACCGGAAGGGACGAGTGCGTGCGCACCGGGGACGAGCGGCACGCCTGCGAGCGCCAACGCCGCGACAGCCGGCTCGCATACCCACGGGTGACCGCACGGATCGGCGACGCGGTGCCGACGCCGTTAGCCTGAGCCGATGAGCGCGCCACCCCGCCCCCTGCGGCCGTTCTACGCGGACGACGGTTCGCTCAACGGGCGTCGCGTCTTTGCGCTTGCCGCCGCGGTCCTCTCCCTCGTCGTCATCGCGGGCAGCACCGGTTCGGTCGTGCTGCGCTCAGGGAACGCGAACGCCGGGGGGTACGCGATCCTCGTGATTCTGCTCGGCCTGAAGCTGCCGGCACTCGCGATCCTGTTCGGGCTCCTCATGCGCCACCTGCGCGCGGCGATGCCCGGGACGGAAGACATCGAGGCACTGGAGGCGCTTGAGACACGCCTCGCCGAGGTGCGTGAAAGCGGGTCGGCGGCGGACGCCGCCGCCCTCGAGGCGGACGCGTGGGATCTCGCGCACCGGGCCTCCGGCACTGCGGGCACCCGTGCGGCCGCTGTGGCCCTCGCGAGTCGCGCCGTCGAGGGTGCCGGCCGCAGCCGCTCGTCGGGCGATCCGGTCCACCGGCCGGGTGCTGCGCCGTAGGCGACGCGCAGCGCGAGGATGGCCGTCACGGCTCCCGAGGAGCGAGCCGCCTCCGCCCCACCTGCGGCGGCGAGCGGGGGCCACGCGATCCGCCGATCGCCCGCCCCCTGCCGGTGGCCCTTCCCGCGTTCCGGCGGAGCCGGTCACTCGGCGTCCGGCCTGTTGGCGTCCCCGGAAGCTGAGCCCCCGCGTCAGAGCGCGCCCGGGGAGCGCCGGGCGACGGGCGAGCGCGTCGGATGGGCACCCGGGCGCGGGTCCCGCCGGACGTCAGGCCCTCGGGTCCACCGCCCGCAGGTCCGGGTATGACGGAACCGCATGGCCGCCGCGCGGGTGGATCTCGAAGTGCACATGGGTCGCGGTGCGTCGCGCGTCGCCCGAGTTGCCGACGGTGCCGATCACCTGCCCGGGCACGACAGGCGAGCCCGCCGTGAGGTCTGGTGCGATCGACTGCATGTGGGCGTAGTAGTACTCGTTCCCGCTGCGGTCCCGCAGCCACACGTAGATGCCGCCCAGCCCGGTCTCCACCCGGGTGAGTCGCGTGATGTTCCCCGCCGCGACCGCCACGAGCGGGCTGTGGCGCGGCGCCATGATGTCCGTGCCCTCATGGCCGCCCTGGCTGCGGGGAGCGCCCCAGGTGTCGGAGTACTGGTACTCGCCCAGTACCGGGAACGCGCGCAGGTAGCGTCCGCCGTCGGTGACGGGCCCCGCCGCGACCGCGGTCAACTGCAGACCGAGGCGGCGTTGCAGGCGGGCGTCGGCCACGCCCGACGGCGCAAGCCGGAGCCGGCGCTGCACGGCCCGCACCGCCCGGCGGGTCGCGGGGCCGAAGGTGCCGTCGACGCGCACGTAACGCTGCCCACGTCGGCGGAGCTCCCGCTGCAACAGCCGGACGGCGGGACCACGACTCCCGAGGCGAAGCACCGCGGTCGCGGGAGCCGCCGGCTGCGCGACCGCGGTGCTTCGCCTCGGGAGTCGTGGTCCCGCCGTC
>DATMJR010000377.1:0-4114 GCA_035553775.1 Miltoncostaeaceae bacterium
GGGTGAGCTCCAGCGGCCCGCGCCAGCCGCGCAGGAAGTCCGCGGCGGACATGCGGCCCCGGCCCGGCGGCTGCAGCTCCAGGATCTCCAGGGTGCCCTCCCCCGTCCCCACCCGCAGGCGGTCCCCGTCCCGGCGCAGCCCGGGGGGCCCGTCCTCGGGCAGGGCCCGGGCGGCCCACACCTTGAAGTGGGCGCCGTCGATGGTGCAGCGGGCCCCGATGTGGGGGGAGAGCGCGCGGATGCGGTCGGCCAGCCGCCGGGCCGGGAGGGCCGTGTCGAGCGCCCGGTCCTCATCCGTGATCTTGGGGGCGATGGAGACCCCCTCCTCGGGTTGTGGGCGCGGGGCGAACGTGCCGGCGGCGATCTCGTCGAGCGTGGCCACCAGCAGCGGCGGGGCCAGGGCGCAGAGCGCGTCCATCACCCGCCCGGCGTCGTCCTGGGGGTCCACCGGGACGCGCCCGACGGCGGCGATGGGGCCCGTGTCGAGACCGGGATCCATCTGCATGATCGTGACGCCCGTCTCGGTGACGCCGTCCATGAGCGCGCGCTCCACCGGGGCCGCCCCGCGGTAGGCGGGCAGCAGCGAGAAATGCACGTTGATGCACGGCCATCCGTCGAGCAGCGGCGCGCGCAGGATCTGGCCGAACGCGACGACGCACAGGGCCCCGATGTCCTCCGCGCGCAGCCGCTCGAGCACGTCCTCGTCATTGATCGACGCCGGCCGGAGCACGGGCATGCCCAACCCGTCCGCCGCGGCGGCCACGGGGCTGGGCGTCGGGGTGCCCCGGCGCCCGCGGGGGCGGTCGGGCTGCGTGACGACCAGGGCGACGTCGTGGTGGGACGCGGCGAGCGCGTGCAGGACCACGGCGGCGGGCTCCGGCGTGCCCGCGAAGGCGATCCTCACGACCCGGTCCCCGCGGGGGGGCTCGGGAGGCGCATCACCGCTCGCGCAGTGCCCGGAGGGCCTCCCGGCGCTGCTCCTTGGTGGTGCGGTCGAGGATGAGCACGCCGTCGAGGTGGTCCATCTCGTGCTGGATCACGCGCGCCTCGAACTCCTGCGCCTCCACCGTGACGGGCGCCCCGGTGACGTCCTGCGCCTCCACGCGGATGCGCTCGTGACGGGGGACCTCGACGAGCACCTCGCCGATGGAGAGGCACCCCTCGGTGTCGACCTCGGTCTCCTCGGAGGCCCACGTGATGCGCGGGTTGACGAGGGCCCGCGTGGGCTCGTCCTCGCCGAGCCGGTACACCAGCAGGCGCCGGAGCGCACCCACCTGGGGCGCCGCCAGACCCACCCCGCGCGCGTCGAGCATGATCGCCTCCATGCGGCGCACCTCGTCGCGAAGGTGGTCGTCGAAGGCGGTCACCTCGGCCGCGGGGGTCCGCAGGACGGGATCGCCGATCTGACGGACGAGGCCGAGGGCGGCCAGACGGCGCTGCTCGAGCTCCTCGTCGGCGAAGGCGCGGGACGACATGCGCGCGATCGTAGCAGCGGCCCCGGGCCCCGCCCGGCCCGGCGGAGGGATGGGTGGCGCGCCCCGTGCCGGGGCTTCGCCATGCCTCGCGCCGGCGGAGCGACGCGTCGCCGGGTGGCCTCGCGCCGGCGGAGCGGCGCGAGGCCGGTGTCGCGGAGCTCGGCCCGTCAGCGGCGCGGCGGCAGTGCCGCCCGTGCGGCCGCCTGCACCCGGGAGCGGCCGTCCCGGTAGTCCTCGGGCGTGGAGAGGGTGAGGGCCGTCTCCCCGCCGATGGCGAGGACCGGGTCCCCGCCGCCGCCGACGGTCAGGGTGACCACCGGGTCGCCGGTGCGCGGCGAGGTGATCACCGCCCGGTCGTCGCCCGGGTTCAGGATCGTCGGCTGCGGCGCGAGGTCCTGCAGGTCGAAGAACAGCCCGGCGAAGGCCGCGCGCAGCTCGGGACGCACCAGCGGCGCCAGGCCCTCCAGACGGTAGAGCTCGGCGACGCGGGGGGTGAGGAAGTACTCGGCCTCGCGCAGCAGCACCGCGTCCACGCCCTGGGCCCTGCCGCGCTCGGGCCGCTCCTGCACCCAGTCGCGCACCCGCAACCACGAGCGGTGCCGGATGTCGCGGCCCTGCGCCGCCTCCCGGACGTCGTCGGGCATCCGGCGGTCGGGCGTGACGGCCACCACCGTCGCGCGCTCCACCGCGCCGGCGAGGGCGTCGTGCACCGCGACGAGCCCCTCCGTCCGGTCGGTGCCGAAGCCGAGGTCGCCCGCGATCGCGACGCCCCAGGAGGAGCCGCTGCGCACCACCACGTCGGCCACCACGGGCGGCGTGCCCGGGAACGGGCGCCGCTCGGCCACCTGCGCCCGCTCGGCACCGTCGACGGACTCGCCCACCAGCTCGGCGAGCAGCGCGGCGCGGGTCTCGGGACCGGTGAGGGCGAGCAGGCTCGCGACGACGTGCGCCCACTGCTCGCGGACGTCGACGGCGGCCTCGAACAGGCGTGGGACGGGCATTCCGCGGGTGCTCCTGGTGAGGGGGGACGGGTCGGCCGGGACCCTAGCGAGCAGGGCGGGGGCGCGTCAGAGCGACTGCGGGTCGACGTCGACCACCACGCGGAGGTCCGCGCCGCCCGGCCCCTCGTCCCCCGCGGCGACGGCCTCCCGCACCGCCGCCAGGGCCGTGGCCGACCGCTCCGCGCGCGCCAGCACCGAGCGCCGCCACCGCCCGCGGAGCCGGTGCATCGGCGCCGGCCCCAGCACGGTGACCTCGTCGCCCGCCGCCGCGGCCGCGATGCCGCGCGCCCGCGCCACCACCGGCCCGCGCTCGGGCCCCTCCACGACCACCCGCACCAGGTGGCCGAACGGCGGCATCCCGTGGGCCGATCGCCGGGTCAGCTCCCCCGCGAGGAATCCGGGCACGTCGAGGGCCGCGGCGAGGGCGACCGCGCGCCCGGCGGGCTCCCAGGCCTGCACGATCACCCGGGCGCGCTCCCCGCGCCGCCCGGCGCGTCCGGCGGCCTGCACGATCAGGGCGAAGGTGCGCTCCTCGGCACGGAAGTCCGCCTGGCGCAGCCCGGCGTCGGCGTCGAGCACCGCGGCCAGGGTGACGTCGGGGAGGTCGTGCCCCTTGGCCACCATCTGGGTCCCCAGCAGCACCGCCGCCCCGGGCCGCGCGAACTCCGCCAGCAGGCGCGCCACCGAACCGCGGGCGGCGGCGGTGGACGCGTCCAGGCGCACCAGCCGCGCGCGGGGCACGACCCGGGCGATGGCCTGCTCCAGCCCCTGCGTGCCCACCCCGCCGCGCATCACCTGCGCGGCGCCGCAGCGGGCGCACACCGTGGGGATCGCCTCCTCGTGACCGCAGTGGTGGCAGGCCAGCCGGCGCGGCTCCTCGTGCTGCACCAGGGCCACGTCGCAGCGCGGGCAGGTGACCGTGTGGCCGCACGCGCCGCAGAGCGCCCGCAGGGCGAAGCCGCGGCGGTTGAGCAGCAGCACCGCCTTGCCGCCGGACTCCATCGCGTCCCGCAGCGCGCGCGCCAGCGGCCGCGACAGCGGCCCCGCTCCCTGCGTGCGCATGTCCACGACCTCGACGCGCGGCGGCGGGGACCCGTCCACCCGCGCGCTCAGCTCCACCCGCGGGAGCGCGTGCCAGGTCTCGGGCCGCGGGGTGGCGGACCCGTATACCGCGACCGCGCCCTCCGTGCGCGCCCGCCGGTAGGCGAGCTGGCGCGCGTCGTAGTGGGGCGTGGCGTCCTGCTTGTAGGACGCGTCGTGCTCCTCGTCGACCACCAGGAGGCCGAGGTCGCGCACGGGGGCGAACACCGCCGAGCGGGCGCCCACCACCACGTCCGCCCGCCCGTCGCGGATGCGCGCGTACGCGGCCGCCCGCTCGGCGGGGCTCATGCCGCTGTGCCAGAGGGCGACGCGCGGTCCCAGCCGGGCGCGCATGCGCTGCAGCAGCTGGGGCGTGAGGCTGATCTCCGGGGCGAGCACGATCGTCCCCCGGCCGGCCGCCCGCGCAGCGGCGATCGCCCGCAGGTACACCTCCGTCTTGCCGGATCCGGTGACCCCGTACAGCAGCAGGGACTCCCCGGGCGCCGCCGCGGCGATGCGCGCCGCGGCGGCGCCCGGGGAGTCCCTGCTGCTGTACGG
>DATMJR010000378.1:0-8163 GCA_035553775.1 Miltoncostaeaceae bacterium
CCGCGTCGGCGGCGGTCGCCACCCGGATCGTGGGGGTCGAGGCGGGCGCGGCCAGCACCAGCACGGCGGCGTCCCAGCCGGCGCCGGTCTCCCGGTAGCGGGGCATGCGCCGGATCGCGCTGACCCGGATGCGCGCCTCCCGGGTCCGCGCGAGCGGCTGCCCCCCGGGACGCACCTGGACGCGTGCGGCGGGCAGCACCTTCCCGTCCTCCACCACGCAGTGGGCGGCGGTGACCACCATGGTCGGCGACACCAGCGCCCCCGCGCAGAACTGGTTGCGGAAGTCGTCGGCGCCGGGGCGCATCAGGGCGACGATGAAGGGCCACTCGGCCGGGTCGGCGGGGGCCCCGCCACGGATCGCCGCCGCCGGCCCCGCTCCCAGGGCCAGGCCGCCCGCCATCAGGGCCGCGGTCGCCGCCGCGCCCCACGGCACGGCAATGCGCGCCGTGGTCCTCGGCGCCCGTCGTGTGTGTGCCACTCGGTCTCCTCGCATGGCGGGCCAGCGTGCCGCGACGGGTGACGCGGCGCCACCCCCCGATCGGGTGGGGCGGGAGCCGCTCTGAGCGGGATCCGCCAGAAACGCCGAAGCGCGCTCCGGTGTCCCCGGAGCGCTGCGGCACCACCTCCGCCCGGGCGGCCCGACGAACGGGCCGCCCGGGGCGGGGTCCTACGCCTGGGCGAGGGCCCGCAGCACGTCCAGCCGCGCGGCCCGGCGCGCGGGCAGCGCCGCGGCGAGGACGCCCGCCAGGGTCGCCCCGGCGATCACGAGCGCCACCCGGCCGGCGGGGACCGCCAGGGTCTCGACCCCCGGCACCTGAGAGGCCAGTGCGAGCCCGAGCGGGACGCCCACGGCGACGCCGGTGAGCGCGCCGAGCAGGCCGACCAGGGCGGCCTCGGCGCGGACGGCCCGGCCCACCCCGCGCCGGCCCAGGCCCACGGCCCGCAGCATCCCGATCTCCCGCGTGCGCTCCAGGACGGCCAGCGCGAGCGCGTTGAGGATGCCGACGAGCGCGACCACCAGGGTCAGGGCCAGCATCCCCGTCACCAGGGCCAGCAGCTGGTCCACCTGCCCGCGCAGGTCGTCGATGAACGCCGCCTGCGTGCGGGCGTCCGCGCCCGGCAGGCCGGCGAGGGCGCGGTCGGCGGCGGCGGTGGCGGCCTCCGGGCCCACCCCGTCGCGCGCCGTGGCGAACAGCACCAGCGTGCGGCCGCCGGTGACGTTGGCGTCGAAGGTGCCGGAGCCGACGAGACGGTCACCGAAGGTGGTGTCGCGGTAGAGGGCGACGACCCGCAGCGGCACCACGCCGGTGCGCGCGAACGTGACCCGGACGGTGTCGCCCACGTCCGTGCCCGTCGCCTCGGCGGCGCCGGTGGACAGGGCCAGCGTGCCCGGGGCCGCGAGCCGCCCCATGTCGCCCCGGACCAGGTCCGGGTCGTAGACGCGTCGCAGGGCCGCCGGGTCGGCCGCGATCAGGTCGCGGACCTCGCCGCCCTCCCGGACGAGCGTCGCGCGGACCGGGACGACCGAGGCCAGCCCGGGCACGGCGGACAGGCGGGCGGCGGTGCCGTCGCCGAGGGTGGTGCCCGCGACGCCGTCCACGACCACGTCCGCGTCGAACCGCTCGCGGAGGGTGCTGCCGAACGAGGCGCTGAGCGAGGCGGCGAAGACGACTGCGCCCGCGACCAGCGCGACCCCGATCATGAGCGCCGAGGCGGTGCGGGCGGTGCGCTGCGGGTCGCGCAGCGCGTTGCCGCGGCCGAGGCCGGCGGCGGGGCCGAGGCGGCCGACCGGCCAGACAGCACGCGCAGCAGCGGACCCGCGGCCTCGCGCATGAGGCCGGCGGCGCCCAGGAAGAGCACGGCCGCGCCCAGCCCCAGTGCGAGCCAGGGATCGACGCCGTCCGCCAGCAGGCCGGCGGCGATCAGGCCGGTGCCCGCCGCGGTGAGCGCGACGGCCACGACGCGCCGGCGCAGGGGGTGCCCGTCCCGGGGCGCGGCGGAGTCGCGCAGGGCCGCCAGGGGTGCCACCCGGCCAGCCCGCAGCGCGGGCCGCAGGGCGGCGGCGAGGGTCACCCCCACCCCGATGCCCAGGGCGATGAGGACGGTGGGCACGGTCAGCACGAGGCCGTCGGACGGCAGGGCCAGACCCGACGACGCGAGCAGCGCCGACAGCGCGCGGGCGACGGCCAGGCCGGCCGCGATCCCGAGGGCGGAGGCGACGAGACCCACCAGCAGCGCCTCGGTCATGACCGCGCGGGTCACCTGCCCGCGGCTCGCGCCCAGCGCCCGCATGAGCGCGGCCTGGCGCACGCGCTGCGCCACCGTGATGGCGAAGGCGTTGACGATCATGAAGGCGGCGACGAAGAGGCTCACGAGGCCGAACGCCAGCAGGCTGTTGCGGATCAGCGCGAGCGAAGCGTCCGCGTCGCGGCGCGCGTCCGCCATCGCCTGCGCCCCGGTCACGGCCTCCACGCCGGGCGGCAGCACGGCGGCGACCCGCCCGCGCAGCGCCTCGGCGTCCACCCCCGGCGCGGCGTCGGCGGCGACCGACTCCCAGCCGGGGGCGTGCAGCAGGGTCCGGGCGGCCCCGGCTGCCAGCAGGATCACCGAGCGGCCCGAGGCCCCCTCGGCGGTGCCGTGCCCGGCGAGGCCCGTGACCGTCACCCGGTGCGCGCCGCTGTCGAGGTGCACCTGCACGCGGTCGCCGACGCCGAGCCCCGCGCGGCGGGCGGCCGCGGCGTCCAGGGCGATCTCGCCGGCGGTCGCCGGAGCGCGCCCGGCGCGCAGGCGCCAGGGGCGCAGGTCGGGGTCCGCGGCCCAGGCCTCGGCCGACCAGCTGCCGGAGACGGTGCCCCCGGCCGGGTCGACCAGCTCGGCCGCCCCCGTCGCGCGTCCGGCGACGGCGGAGACGCCCGGGACGTCGAGGACCGTCGCGAGCAGCGCGTCGGGCAGGGGCTCCCGCGCGTCGGCGCTGACCGTGGCGGCGCCGCGCACGACGACGTCGGTCCCGCCGCCGGCCGCGGCGATCTCGCCGTCCATGGCGCGGCCGGTGGTGTCGCTGAGGATGAAGGTCCCCGCCACGAAGGCCACGCCGAGCACCACCGCGAGTGCGGTGAGCGCCAGGCGCAGGCGGGCGGCGGACAGGTTGCGGAGCGTGGCGCGCAGCATCAGCGGCCTCCCAGGGCCTTCATGTGGTCGAGGACGCGCGCGGCGGTGGGGTCGGCCATCTCACCGGTGACCCGCCCGTCGGCGAGGAACACCACGCGGTCGGCGTGGGCGGCGGCGACGGGGTCGTGGGTGACCATCACGACGGTCTGCCCCATCTCCCGCACCGCCCGGCGCAGCAGCGCCAGCACCTCGGCGCCCGAGCGCGAGTCGAGCGCGCCGGTGGGCTCGTCGGCGAACACCACCTCCGGGCGTCCCACCAGGGCGCGGGCGGCGGCGGCGCGCTGCTGCTGGCCGCCCGACAGCTCGGCCGGGCGGTGGTGCAGCCGGTCCTGCATGCCGACCGCCCGCACCACCTCGTCGAACCAGGCCCCGTCCGCGCGCCGGCCGGCGATCCTCAGCGGGAGGAGGATGTTCTCGCGCACCGTCAGCGTCGGGATCAGGTTGTAGGCCTGGAAGACGAACCCGATGCGGTCGCGGCGCACGCGCGTCAGGCGGCGCTCGTCCAGCCCGGTGATCTCGACGTCCCCCAGCCACGCCCGGCCGCCGGTGAGGGTGTCGAGGCCGGCCAGGCAGTGCATGAGCGTGGACTTGCCGGAGCCCGAGGGCCCCATGATCGCCGTGAACTCGCCGGCGGCGAAGTCGACGTCGACGCCCGCGAGGGCGTGGACGGCGTTCTCGCCGCGTCCGTACATCTTGCGGGCGCCCAGCGCGCGGGCCGCGGCGATGGTGGAGACGGGCGGGGGCGCGGGGGTGACGACGGGCATCTGTTCCTCCTGTCCGGGACCGCCCGTCGGACCGGGCGGTGCACGTCGTCGACGCTACGAACGGCGCCGCCGGCCGTCGTCCGGCGGGGGGGCGAACCGCCCTCCGCCGTGCGATCGACCCGGGGCGGACGCGGATCCTCCTGAGGGAGGAGGACGCGCACCGGGGGGCGGCGGTACGGTCCGCTGGTGATCGCGTCCCTCCGCACCGGCGCCCGGCTCGCGACGCGCGTCCCGCCGTGGGCCGTCTACGCCGCGTGGGCCGCCCTCGCCCTCGCCCTGAGCCTGCTGCTGCTGGGCGAGACCGACGACGGCCGCTACCGCAGCGCGGGCGCGCTCGCCGTCGCACTGCTGCTCGCGCAGGCCCTGCCGCTCGTGCTGGCCCCGCGGGCACCCCTCGCGGTGCTGGTGGTGATCGGCGCGGCGGACGCTGCCCACCTGGCGCTCGGGTACCTGCTGAGCGGGGGCGCCCTCGCCCTCCTGGTCGCGTTCTACACCGTCGGCGCCCGGTGCCCGCCGCGGCACGCCGCCGTGGGCGCGGTGTTCATGGCCGTGCTGCTGCCCGCGATGTACGCGCTCGACCGCATGCCGGTGAACGCGGGCAACGTGGTGGGCAACACCGCCGTCTTCGCCTGCGCGGGGGCGGTGGGCGTGTACGTGCGCAGCCGCCGCGAGCGGCTGGCCGTGCTGGAGGAGCGGGCGGCGCGGCTCGAGCGCGAGCGCGAGCTGCTGGCGCGGGAGGCCGTCGCCGACGAGCGGGCCCGGATCGCGCGCGAGCTGCACGACGTCGTCGCCCACGCCGTCACCGTGATGACCGTCCAGTCGGGCGCGGCCCGGCGGGTCATGGACGCCGACCGGGACGCGGCCCGCGACGCACTGAGCGCGGTCGAGGCGACCGGGCGTGAGGCCCTCGCCGAGCTGCGGCGGCTGCTCGACGTGCTGCGCACCGGCGACGAGGCGACGGACGCGCTCGCCCCCCAGCCCACCGCCGCCGGGATCGAGGACCTCGTCGCCGAGACGCGCCGGGCCGGCGTGCCCGTGGAGCTGCGCGCCTCCGGATCCCCCCGCGGGCTGCCCCCCGGGATGGAGCTGACCGTCTTCCGGATCGTGCAGGAGGCGCTCACCAACGTGCGCAAGCACGCCGGGCCCGCCCGGGCCGGGGTGCGCATCGCCTACGCGGAGGACGCCGTGGAGGTGGAGGTGCGCGACGACGGCCGCGGGGCCGCCGCAGAGGGTGGTGCCCCGGGCCACGGGGTCGTGGGCATGCGCGAGCGCGTCGCCCTGTTCGGCGGTTCGCTGGAGGTCGGCCCGGCGCCCGAGGGGGGCTGGCGGGTGCGCGCCCGGTTGCCGCTGAGGGCGGCGGTGGCGGCGTGAGCGACGAGGTGCGCGTCCTGATCGCCGACGACCAGGCGCTCGTG
The DNA here is from genome assembly GCA_035553775.1 of Miltoncostaeaceae bacterium. Taxonomy (GTDB): domain Bacteria; phylum Actinomycetota; class Thermoleophilia; order Miltoncostaeales; family Miltoncostaeaceae; genus DATMJR01. The sequence continues at coordinate 5,348 of DATMJR010000378.1, forward strand.
CGCGGGGGCTTCCGGATGATCCTGTCCGCCGAGCCGGACGTCCACGTCGTCGGCGAGGCCGAGGACGGGCGCCGGGCGGTGGAGCTGGCGCAGGCGCTGCGCCCCGACGTGATCCTGATGGACGTCCGGATGCCGGGGATGGACGGGCTCGAGGCCACCCGGCAGCTGCTCGGGGCGGCGGCCGCGGACGCCCCGCGGATCATCATCCTCACCACGTTCGACCTGGACGAGTACGTCTTCGCGGCCGTCCGCGCCGGCGCCAGCGGGTTCCTGCTCAAGGACGGCGCGCCCGAGGACCTGGTCGACGCCGTGCGGATCGTCGCCCGCGGGGACGCGCTGCTGGCGCCCTCCGTGACGCGCCGGCTGATGGAGCGCTTCGCCGCCGTGGCCGGGGCCGCCCCCGCCCCGCCGGCCATGGCGGAGCTCACCGAGCGCGAGACGGAGGTGCTCACGCTCGTCGCGCGCGGTCTGTCGAACGCCGAGATCGCCCACCGCTTATTCCTGGGCGAGACGACGGTCAAGACGCATGTGTCCCACCTCCTCGGCAAGCTCGGGCTGCGCGATCGCGTGCAGGCCGTGGTGCTCGCGTACGAGACCGGCCTGGTGCGGCCGGGCGCGGCGGAGCCGGGGGACGTGCGGACGGCCACGACACGGGAGGGTGGATGACCGGCGCGGTCGCCATCGAGGCCGAGGGCCTCGTCAAGACCTACGGCAGCACGCGGGCGGTGGACGGGGTCGACCTGACCGTTCCGCGGGGCGTCGTCTACGGCGTGCTCGGCCCCAACGGAGCCGGCAAGACCACCACCATCCGGATGCTCGCGACGCTCATCCGGCCCGACGCGGGCCGCGCGCGCATCCTGGGCCGTGACGTGGTCGACGAGCCGGACGCGGTGCGCGCGCTGGTCAGCCTCACCGGCCAGCTGGCGTCCGTGGACGAGGACCTGACCGGGCACGAGAACCTGGTGATGATGGCGCGGCTGCTAGGGCACCGCTCCCGCGGGGCCGCGCGGCGCGCCGACGAACTGCTCGCCGCGTTCGGCCTGGAGGAGGCGGCGGGCCGGCAGGTCAAGAACTACTCGGGCGGCATGCGACGGCGGCTGGACATCGCCGCGAGCCTGGTCGTGACGCCCGAGCTGCTGTTCCTGGACGAGCCCACCACCGGCCTCGACACGCGGTCGCGCAACGAGGTGTGGGACATCGTGCGCGTGCTGGTGGGGCAGGGCACCACGGTGCTGCTGTGCACCCAGTACCTCGACGAGGCCGACCAGCTGGCGGCGCGCATCGCGGTCATCGACCGGGGCCGCGTCATCGCGGAGGGTACGCCGGGACAGCTCAAGGCCTCGGTGGGACGCGGCGCGCTGCACGTGCGCCTGCTCGACCCCGACGACCGCCCGGAGGCCGAGCGCGTGCTCGAGGCGGTGGTGGGCGCACCCCCCCACCGGGAGGGCGACCCGGCGGCGCTGTCGGTGCCGGTCCCGGACTCCGGCGTGGCGTCCGCCGCGCTCGCGGAACTGTCGGCCGCCGACGTGGCGCTCGCCGACTTCGCGCTCGGGCAGCCGAGCCTGGATGAGGTCTTCCTGGCGCTCACCGGGCGCCCGGCCGAGGACGAGGAGGACGAGGCATGAGCACGGCCCCCGCGACGCCCCCCGCGGCCGAGAGCGACCGCGCCGTCGCCGATCGCGTCCACGCGGCCCTCGCGACCGGCGAGCGTCCGCCGCATCCCGGCCCGCTCTCGGCGGCGCTCACCTTCGGGTGGCGGGGGATGCTCAAGATCAAGCACGTCCCCGAGCAGCTGCTGGACGTGACGGTCACGCCGGTGCTGTTCCTGCTGATGTTCACGTACCTGTTCGGCGGGGCCGTCGCCGGCTCCACCGAGGAGTACCTGCAGTACATCCTGCCCGGCGTCCTGGTGCAGTCCGTGCTGTTCACCGCCGTCTACTCGGGCGTGACGCTGAACACCGACATGACCAAGGGCGTGGTCGACCGCTTCCGTTCGCTGCCGGTGTGGCGGCCCGCCCCGCTGCTGGGCGCGCTGCTCGGCGACGCCGTGCGCTTCGCGATCGCGGGTGCGGTGACCGTGCTGGTGGGGGTCGTGATGGGCTTCCGCCCGGACGGGGGCGTCGTGGGCGTTCTGCTGGGGATGCTGCTGGTGGTGGTGTTCGCGTTCGCCCTGTCCTGGGTGTTCACCACGCTCGGACTGCTGCTGCGCACCCCCAACGCGGTGATGAACGCCGGGTTCATGGGCGTCTTCCCCCTGATCTTCCTCAGCAACATCTTCGTCGACCCGGCGACCCTGCCGGGCTGGCTGGAGGCGTTCGTCGGCGTCAACCCCGTGTCGCACCTGGTCACGGCGACCCGCGACCTCATGGCCGGCGGGGCGGCCGCGGGCGACATCCTGCTGGTGCTGGTGGAGGCCGCCGCCATCACGGCCGTCTTCGCGCCGCTGACGGTGCGGCTGTACCGGCGGGTGTGACGCCGCCGCGGACGGCGCCGCCGGGGACGGTGGTGCCGCGCACCTGACGCCCACCGGCGGTGGCGCCGCGCGCAGCTCCCCGGTCCCCCGGCACCGATCACCGTTTCCGGGCCGGGGGGCCGGGGACCCGACGGCGTATGAGCAGACGTCGCGACCGGCGCGTGGCCGGCGGGCCCCGCGCCCTGCTGGCCGCACTGCTGGTGCTGCTGGCGCTGGCGCTGGCCGCCTGCGGGGGCGCCGGCGGGCCGGCGGACGACGCGGCCGCGCCCGGGGGGGCGACGGCCACGGCGACCCTCCCCGGCGGCGGCGCGGACACCGGGACCGCGACCGCACCCGCCGCGGG
>DATMJR010000379.1:0-2799 GCA_035553775.1 Miltoncostaeaceae bacterium
CACGTCCCCCCGGCGCCGCCGCGCGGCCGCCGCCGCCGGCGCCGCGTTGGCCGGCCTGGCCCTCGCGTCCACCGCGCACGCCGACGTCACGGTGACGGTCACCGGCCCGGGCGGCATCCCGGTCGTCGACGAGACGGTCACGCTCCGCGAACCGGACGGCTCCTTCGCCGCCAGCAGGGACACCGACGCGCAGGGCCGCGCCGTCATCCCGACGGCGGCCCTGACCGGCAGCGTCGCCCCCTACACCGCGCACGTCAGCTTCTACGACGACTGCCGGCAGGACACCGTCACCGCGCAGAGCGGCGCCCTGGCCGACGGCGCGTCCGCCGCCCTGTCCGTCGAGGTGCTGGCGCTGTGCGCCGGGCGCGCGCCGTTCGACCAGCCGGACCCGACCGGCCTGGTCGACGTGCCCGGCCAGCGCGTGCTCGTGCCGCCGGGCGGCACCGCCGACATCGACGTGCTCGCGCCGTTCAGCGCGCAGAACCTCGTGGTCACGGCCGGCGGCGCCCCGATCGGCAGCGCGGCCTCCGGTGACGATGTGCGGATCACGGCCCCGGGGACCGGTTACGAGGGCCCGCTGCAGCTTACGTACACGCTGGGGGGCGTCCCGGTGAGCCACGGGATCGGCACCCTCGTCGCGCGGCGCGTCGCGCCGCCGGTGCCGCTGCCGGGGCCGATCGACCTTCAGGCGATCGTCGACGTCTCGGGCAGCATGGCCTCCAACGACCCGCAGTTCGTACGCCGGGACGCGGTGCGGCTGCTGGTGGACCTGGCCCGGCCGGGCGACCGGCTCGGCGCGGTGGGCTTCGACAACGAGGTGAAGCCGATCTTCGACCTCACGGCGATCCCCGCCGGGGCGACGGTCGGCGAGGGGCTGAAGCGGCGTGCGAACGCGCGCATCGTCAACGCCGGCGGCACCGACTACAACGACGGCATGGACGCGGCCTGGGCGTCGCTCACGGCCACGCCCGGGGTCGACCCCCAGCGCCAGAAGGGCCTCATCTTCCTCACCGACGGGGCTCACAACAGCGGCACGTACCTGAACGGGCACCTGCGCTTCGCCTTCACGCCGTCCGGCCGGCCCTGGCCCGTGTGCGCGATCCAGCTGGGCCCGCGCTCGAGCTTCCAGGCCGAGGACGTCGCCCGGCTCAAGAGGATCGCCGCCGAGACCGGGGGCCGCTACTTCGCCACCTCCCGCGCCGGCGACCTCACCGACATCTACTTCCGCTGCTTCGGCCTCACCACCGGCCAGCGCACGATCGCCAACCGGACGTTCACCTTCCGGCCGAAGCAGTCCCGGCAGTACGTCCAGCGCATCCCCCGCGGCCTGCCCCAGGCGACGTTCTTCCTCGGGTGGGGCAACGGCGTGTACCAGCTGACGCTGACCGACCCGAAGGGCCGCCGCTACACGGCCGCCAAGCCCGGCAAGGGTGTGGTGTTCCGCCGGGGCGCGACCTTCGCCTTCTTCCGCGTGACCAAGCCCCGGGCGGGGGTCTGGAAGGTCGGAGTGGGCAACGTCCGCCTGACCGCCCCGACCGACCGGGCGCGCGCCTCGGTGACGACCCCCCGCACGCGGTAGCCCGCAGCGGTGCGGCCGGCCGGGTGGCGCACGGAGGCGTCACCCGGCCGGCCGCCCGTCGACGGGCCCCAGTTCGGTCGCGTGACCGAGCGTGAGGATCTGGTCGCCCGGCTGCAGCCGCTGCACGGCCGGGTCGCCGGCGCGCAGCATCTCCCCCCGGCGGGCGACGGCGAGCAGCATCTCCCCGGGCCCGAGCCTGGGGGGCTGGCCGAGCTCCTCCTCGCCGGCCGGTCGCTCCCGGATGTCGAAGCCGATGCCGACGGTCAGCAGGTCCTCGAGCACCTCCACCACCCGCGGGGTGCGCGTCGCGAGCCCCAGCAGGCGGCCGGCCGCGTCCGACGAGGTGATCACCGAGTCGGCGCCGCTCTGGCGCAGCAGGTGGACGTTCTCCGCCTCCCGGGCCGCCGCGACCACCGTCACCGCGTGGTTCATCTCGTGGACGGTGAGCGTCACCAGGACGGCCGTGTCGTCCCTGTCCGGCGCCACGATCACCGCGCGGGCGCGGTCGACCGCGGCCTCGCGCAGCACCTCGGTGGACGCCGCGTTGCCCTGGATCGCCGCGTAGCCGGCGGCGTTCGCGCGCGCGACCGGGCCCGCGTGCGCGTCGATCACCACGATGCGCGAGGCGGGGACGCCCTGGTCCCGCAGCACCCGGATCGCGCTCCGCCCCTTGGTGCCGTACCCGCACACGATCGTGTGGTCCTCCATGCGCCTCCTCCACCGCCGCCGCCGGATGTCCTCGCGCGACCGCTCGGCGAGCAGCTCGAGCGCCGTCCCCACCAGCAGCGCCAGGAACAGCACCCGCGCGGGCGTCACGAGCAGGATCGTCGCCAGTCGCGCCTCGCTCGTGACCGGGGTGATGTCGCCGTAGCCGGTGGTCGTGATGCTGACCGTCGAGTAGTAGAGGGCGTCCAGCAGCGAGACGTCGCCGCCCGCGCTGTCCCGGTACCCCCCGCGCCCGATGTAGGCGACCGCCGTCTGGAACGCGATCAGTGCGCCGGCCAGGCCCAGCCGGCGCGAGAGCCCGAACAGGGGCCCCCGTGCGGGGACGGGGAGGCTGACGAGGGCGGTCACCTCAGGGTTCCTTCCCGGGGGGGGCGACCGTTACGCCGCCGCCGGGCCTCTGCTAGCCTCGGCGGTCAGCGCGGGTGTAGCTCAGTTGGCAGAGCGTCGGCTTCCCAAGCCGAAGGTCGCGGGTTCGACCCCCGTCGCCCGCTTCG
>DATMJR010000380.1:0-3548 GCA_035553775.1 Miltoncostaeaceae bacterium
CCCCGAGACCGCCGGACGCTGGCGCCCGCGGCGGTCCCCCGGGGCCTCCCGACACTCGTGCCGGGGGCGATTCCCGCGCACCGGACGGCGGCGGCCGGAGCCTGCCCGCCTCCCCGGACGCCGGTCGCGGCTGACGTTCCCCGGCGCGGCCCGGGCGCCCCCGGGGCCGGGGCACCACATCGGGCGGTGGTGCCGCGGAGGGGCCGCACCTCGAACCTCGTGCCGGTGGCGGCACGCGACACCGGGCGGTCGCGTCGGTGGCGGTCCTTCGACGTCGGACGGGGCGCGGCCGGTGCCCGGCGACGGGGGAGACCGGCCTCCACGCACCATGTTTCGGCGGGTTGGGCAGGGGTACGGCGCTCCTCCTGACGGTTCCGGCGCCTCGCGCCCGCCGGGTCTCTAGAGTGCCCGGCTCCCTGACCCCCAGAACGAGAACGCGGAGGCGCGCATGCGCAGATGGCCCCTCCTGCTGGTGATCCTCCTGTGCGCGGCACTCGCCGTGATCGCCGGCTGCTCCGACGACGACGACGAGGCCGCCGGCGGCACCACCGGCACCTCCACCACCGCGGCCGCCGACCTCGGCCTGCGGACCCCCGGCGTGCTGCTGGTGGGCAGCGACATCCCCTACGCGCCGTTCGAGTACACCGAGCCCGGCTCGAACGAGGTGATCGGCTTCGACGTGGACGTCGTGAAGGCGGTCGCCGGGAAGCTCGGCATCGAGGACGTCCGCTTCCAGAAGCAGGCGTTCGACACCATCTTCACCACCACCGCCCAGGGCCGGTTCGACATGGCCGCCTCCTCGATCACGATCAACGAGGAGCGCTCCCGGGTGGTCGCCTTCAGCGACCCGTACTTCACCGCCAACCAGTCCGTGATGGTGCGCGCCGACGACGCGTCCCGGTTCGGCGGCCTGGAGGGCACCATCACCCCGGAGCAGGCGCGTGAGGCCCTCCGCGGCACGCGCCTCGGCGTGCAGCGCGGTACCACCGGCGCCCAGCTGGCGCTCAGCGTGCCCGAGGGCGACGTGCAGCAGTTCCAGCTGGTGGACGACGCCTTCAACGCCCTGGCCGCCGGCCGCGTGGACGCCGTGGTCAACGACTACGCGGTGTCGGCCAACGCCACCACCTCCAAGCGGGAGCTGCGGGTGCTGGCGAAGGTGAACCCGTCGGAGCGGTACGGGTTCGCGTTCCCGCCCGGCAACACCGCGCTGCGCGACGCGTTCAACCGCGGTCTGGCCGAGATCCGGGCCGACGGCACCTACGCGGAGATCTACCGCCGGTGGTTCAACGAGGACCCCCCGGCCGAGGACGCGGAGCCCGGCGAGGGGACGGACACGGGCACGCCGACGGACGGGTAGGACCGGCTTCGCAGGGGTAGGGGCGCGCGGTGGACGTCCTCGTCGAGCAGTACCTGTCGTGGGACGTCGTGCGCCCCTATCTCGGGGACCTCGCGCGCGGTTTCTGGCTGACCGTGCAGCTGACGTTCATCAGTCTGCTCGTGGCGCTGATCGGCGGGCTGGTGCTTGCGCTGCTGCGCCAGACCTACGCCCGCCGCGGCGGCCTGCTGCGCCGGATCCTGTCCGCGATGGTGCGCGGCCTCGCGGTCGTCTACATCGACCTCTGGCGCGGCGTGCCCCTGCTGCTGGTCATCCTGCTCTTCTACCTGAGCTTCCCGTACCTGCCGATCCCGGTGATCTCCGACCTGAGCGGCTTCCAGACCGGGATCCTCGCCCTGTCGGTCGTCTACGCCGCGTACATGGCGGAGATCCTGCGGGCCGGCATCGAGTCGGTGGAGCGCGGCCAGATCGAGGCCGCCCGCAGCCTGGGCATGACCCATGCGCGCACGATGCGGTTCATCGTGCTGCCCCAGGCGGTCCGGCGCGTGCTCCCGCCCCTGATGAACGAGTTCATCATCCTGAGCAAGGACACCGCGCTGGTCGGCGTCATCGCGGTCAACGAGGTGGTGGCCGTGGCCCGCAACACGCAGGCGGTGGAGTTCAACTCGACGGCGCTCACCGTGGCCGCGGTCTTCTACCTGGCCTTCACGCTGCCGCTGATCCGGCTGGTGGACACCTACATCGGCCGCGAGCGCCGGCGTCGCGGCGGCGGGCCGGTGCTGATCCCGTGAGCACCGCAGCGGAGGAGCCGGCGGCGGTGCCCGCCCCGGATCACGACGGGGGCCCCGTGCTCCGCGCGGAGGGCATCATCAAGCGCTTCGGCGCGCACGAGGTGCTGCACGGCATCGACCTCGAGGTGGCGCGCGGCGAGGTGGTGGCGGTGATCGGACCGAGCGGCTCGGGCAAGTCGACGCTGCTGCGCTGCCTGAACCTGATCGAGGTGCCCACCGCCGGCCGGGTCTGGATCGGCGGCGACGAGATCACGGCCCGCCGCGCGCCCGTCGATGCCATCCGCAGCCGCGTCGGCATGGTCTTCCAGACCTTCAACCTGTTCCCGCACCTGTCCGTGTGCCGCAACGTGGCGCTCGGCCCCGAGCGGGTGCGCCGCCTGCCCGCCGGGCAGGCCGAGGCGCGAGCGCGGGAGCTGCTCGCGCGCGTGGGTCTGGGCGACCGGGCGGAGGCGCCGCCGTCGGCGCTCTCCGGCGGCCAGCAGCAGCGGGTCGCGATCGCCCGCGCCCTGGCCATGGACCCGGAGCTGATGCTGTTCGACGAGGCCACCAGCGCCCTCGACCCCGAGCTTGTCGGCGAGGTGCTCGGCGTGATGCGCGAGCTGGCCGAGACCGGGATGACGATGGTCGTGGTGACCCACGAGATCTCGTTCGCCCGGGAGGTGTGCGACCGCGTGCTGTTCATGGACGAGGGGTTGGTGGTGGAGAGCGGCCCGCCCGGGATCGTGCTGAGCGACCCCCGCGAGGAGCGCACGCGCCGGTTCCTGGCCCGCGTGCTGTAGCGGCGGTCAGAGCCCGGCGGCCACCCGGCCCACCTCGTCGGGCCCGGCCACCAGGCCGAACAGCGGCCCCCCCGGCTCCATCGTGCGGCCCGCGTGCAGCGGCCCCACGGCGACCGTGGCCATCCCGATGTGGGCGAGCACCTCCCCGACGCGTCGCACCGCGGCCGGATCGTCGCCGGCGACCGGCACCCCCAGGGGCCCGCCGTCGGCCCCCGGAGCGGCCATCTGCGAGGCGCGCACCGTGTTCAGCGCCTTGACCACGTGCGCCTCCGGCGCCCAGGCGGCGACCGCCTGGCTGGAGGTGTCGGCGCCGAGGGAGGCGTCCCAGCCGCCCCAGGCGTTGGTCGCGTCCACCAGCACGGTCCCGGCGGGCGGGTCTGCCTCGGCCAGCACGTCCTCGACGGCCTCGAAGGGCACCGCCAGCACGACGATCGGCGCGCGCGCCGCCTCCCAGACCGCGGCGGGGACCGCCCCGCTGCCCACCTCGTCGACGAGGGGCATCAGCGACACGCGCCCGCGGCGGTTGGCGACCACCACCTCGAACCCCGCCCGGCACAGCGCCCGGGTGAGGGCTCCGCCCACGCGTCCCGCCCCGAGCATCCCGACTCGCATACGCGCACCCTAACCTGCCGCGTCGTGGAC
>DATMJR010000381.1:0-4204 GCA_035553775.1 Miltoncostaeaceae bacterium
GCGGCGGAACCCCACCGACGTGGGGGACTCGGCCGCCCCGGCACGGGTTGGGCGGGATGATGGAGGCGCACTTCGCGGGCGCCTCCCCGGCCCTGGAGGGGGCCGCGGCTGCAGCGCCTATGCCCGGGTCGCCCCGCCCCTGCGGCCCACCGGCACCACGGCCAGGAGGAGCTGTGCGTGGTGGTCGAGGGTTGCCGGCCGCGCGAACGGGGCCGGCGAGCCGGTGTGGAACCGCGTGCGTGGGACACGTTGCGGGTGGGACGCGCTGCACGTGCCGCCGGGCGCGATGCGCGGCGTCGAGGCGCGGTGCAGGGGCGGCGTGCATCGCGCTCAGCGCACCGCGCCGCGGACCCGGCCCCCCTGCGAGGAGACCCGGATGCCGCCCGGGTGGTGGGCCGACTGAGCAGGCGTCCCGCCGGCCGGCGCCGGCCGGTGGGACGGGGCCGGGGCGGAGGACGCGGGGGCCGGGATGCCGTCACCGGCGGCCCCGCGCGAACGACTGCCCCGCGGGCACCGCCGCGCGGGCCCGGGCCATCGCCTGCTCGCGGGCGGCGCCGCCGGTCCCGGCGTCGGGCACGCGCCGCTCCGGTGGCGGGGCGATGCGCTCCACCCGTTCGGCGAGCACGTTGACGTTGCGGTCGCGCCGCTCGAGGCGCCCCCACACCAGCACCAGCGGCTCGGCGCGCAGCACGGCCCGGTGGCGCTCGTAGAGCTCGGGCCGCACGATCACGTTCGTCATGCCCGTCTCGTCCTCCAGCAGCAGGAAGACGACGCCGTGCGCCGTGGCCGGCCGCTGGCGGGCGGTGACCATGCCGCCGACCACCACCCGGGTGCCGTGGGGCACCTCCCGCAGCTCGGCGGCCGTGGCGGTCTGCGGGGGCAGGTGGCCGCGCACCAGCGCCATGAGGTGCCAGCCCACCGACAGGCCCGTCGTCTCGTAGTCGGTGACGACGCGCTCGAAACGGTCCGGCTCGGCCAGCGGGGGTGCCTGCGACGGGGGGATCGGCAGCGCGAGCTGCACGGCCGCCGACCGCACCATCCGCTGGGGACGGCTCATCGTGGCCAGCTGCCACTGCATCTCGCGCCGCGGCCGGCCGAACACGTCGCACGCGCCCGAGCGCACCAGCTGCGCCAGCTGCTCGCGGCGCAGGTCGGTGCGCGCCGCCAGGTCGGCCAGGTCGCGGAAGGGGCCCTCGGCCTCCCGCTCGGCCACCAGCCGTGCGGCGGCGTCGTCACGCACGTCGCGCACGTACCCCAGCCCGATGCGCACCCGCACCGGAGGACCGCCGGCGTGCGGGCCGTCCGCCGCCGGGCGCGCGGCGGGGTCCGGTTCGACGGTGCACGCCGCGTCCGAGGCGGCCACGCACGGCGGCGCCACCCGGACCCCCCGCCGCTGCGCGTCGCGGACGAGGCTGGCGGGGGGGTAGAAGCCCATGGGCTGCGCGTTGAGCAGGGCGGCGAGGAACTCCGCCGGGTGGTACCGGCGCAACCAGGCGCTCTGGTAGGCGAGCACGGCGAACGCCGACGAGTGCGCTTTGGGGAAGCCGAAGTTGGAGAAGCCGATGAGCTTGGTGAAGACCGTGCGGATGGTCTCGTCGTCGACGCCGCGCGCCCGTGCGCCGTCCCGGAACTCCCCCCACAGGCGCAGCATCGCCTCGCGGCTGCGCTTGCGGCTCATCGCCCGGCGCAGTGCCTCGGCCTGGCCGGCCGAGAAGCCCGCGAGCGCCATGGACACCTCCAGCACCTGCTCCTGGAAGACGACCACCCCCAGCGTCTCGCGGAGGACCGGCGCCAGCAGGGGGTGGTCGTAGGGCGGCTCGAAGTCGGGGTCGGCGCGCCGCGCCCGCCGGTTGGCCACGTACGGATGCACGGCGCCCCCCGAGACCGGCCCCGGGCGGATGAGCGCCACCTGGACGGTGAGGTCGTCCAGGTCCTCGGGGCGCGTCTGCAGCAGGCTCTGCATCTGCGCACGGCTCTCGATCTGGAAGGTGCCCACCGTGTCGGCCGCCTGGATCTCGTCGTACACCCCGCGGTCGGTGAAGGGGATGCGCGACAGGTCGACCGGCCGGCCCCGCGTGCGCGCGATGAGGTCGATGCACTCCTCCACCGCCGAGAGCATCCCGAGACCCAGCAGGTCGATCTTGACGAAGCCGGCGTCGGCGCAGGAGTCCTTGTCCCACTGGCAGATCTGCCGCCCGGGGAACGCCGCGGGCACCACGGGCACCATCTCGACCAGCGGTTGGGCGCTGACCACCATGCCCCCCGAGTGCTGCGACAGGTGGCGTGGGAGCCCGGCGGCCTCGGTGGACAGGAACGCGAGCGCCCGCCACCGGGGCGAGCGCAGCAGCGACGCGCCGTCGGGCAGCCGCCGGATCTCGCCCTCCACGCCGTCGGCCCCGGCCCACCCGTCGGACAGCCGCGCCAGCCGCTCCACGTCGGCCTCGGGCAGCGCCAGCGCGGCGCCGAGCTCGCGGATGGCCATGCGCATGCGGAAGGTGGGGAAGGCCGCGACCAGCGCGGCGTGCTCGGAGCCGTAACGCCGGATGATCTCCTCGATGAGCCGCTCGCGGACGTCGCGCGGGAAGTCGAGGTCGATGTCGGGCACCGACGCCATGTCGCGGTTGAGGAACCGCCCCAGGAACAGGTTGTTGGCGATGGGGTCGATATGCGAGAGGCCGGTGAGGTAGCAGACGATCGACCCGACCGAGGACCCCCGCCCGCGCCCCGGCGGCAGCCACCGGCGCGCCGAGCCCGCCGGGCGCACCTCGAGCGCCACGTCGCGCGCCAGCTCCAGCACGTCGCGGTGGAGCAGGAAGAACCCCGCCAGCCCGTGGTGGGCGATGAGGGCCAGCTCCTCGTCGAGGCGCACCCGCGCCCGGGCGCGCCGGGCGGCGTTGGGGTAGCGGGCACCGAGCTGGTGGACGCAGATGCGGGTGAGCGCCTGCTGCGCGGTCTCGCCGGCGTGACCCGCGGTGAAGTCCGGGAACCGGTACCCGAGGTCGCGGGTGAGGTCGAACTCCAGGGTCTCGGCCAGGCGGACGGTCTCGGCGACCGCCTCGGGGTGGTCGGCGAACGGCAGCGCCATCTCGGCGGGTGTGCGCAGCACGGCGGCGCGGTTGCCGCGGCGGACCTCCTCGGAGCCGTCGAGCGTGAGCCGGTGGCGTGCGGCCACGAAGGCGTCCTGCAGCAGCGCCCGCCGCGGGTGGTGGGCGTGCACGTCGCCCGTTGCCACCGTGCGCAGCCCCTCGTCGGCGGCGAGGTCGGCGAGCGCCCGCGCGAGCGCGCGGTCGCCGCGCACGCGCGGGCGCTGGATCTCGACATAGGTGTCGTGCCGTCCGAACGCGGCCACGAGCGCCCGCAGACGGACCCGCGCCTCGGCGCGCCGCCCCGCGGCGAGCAGCCGCGCCACCGGGCCGTGGGCGGCGCACCCGGTGAGGCACACGAGCCCCTCCGCATGGTCGGCCAGGGCCTCCGCGGGGAGGGAGGGATCACCCGGGCGGCGGTCGCGCGCATCGCGGGTGCGGGCGTGGGCGCGCGTGATGAGCCGGCACAGGTTGCCGTACCCGGTGCGGTCGCGGGCGAGCAGGGTGACGTGCGCGCCGTCGTCGAGGGTGAGCTCGGCGCCCGTGATGGGACGCACGCCCGCGTCGCGGGCGGCGTGGGCGAACGCGAGCGACCCGCACAGCCCGTCGTGGTCGGTGAGCGCCAGGGCGGTGTGCCCCAGGGCCGCGGCGCGTTCGGCGATCTCCTCGGGCGCCGAGGCGCCGTCCAGGAAGCTGAAGGCCGAGTGGGCGTGGAGCTCGACGTACCCGGTCACGAACACATGTTCGCACACCGCCGCCGGCGGGGTGTGCCCGCCGTGTCACACCCCGTGCCGTCCAGGCGACGGCTCCGTGGCTACCCCGCGCCCAGCGCCCGCAGCCCCGCCGTCGCACCGGCGGCGGCGAGCACCACCACCAGGAAGGGCAGCCGCGCCAGCACCGCGACGAGCGCCACCGCCGTCCCGGCCACGCGCGCGTCGGCCGTGAGCCGGTCCCCGTCGGCGAGCGTCTGCACGGCCACCAGCGCCGCCAGCATCGCCGGCGCCACGTACGCCAGCGGGGTGCCCAGGGCCGCGGGCAGCGCCCGGCCGCCGAGCAGCAGCGGTCCCGCGGCCTTGAGGCCGTAGGTGCCGAGCGCGAGCAGCCCGACGGCGACCCAGATC
>DATMJR010000382.1:0-3307 GCA_035553775.1 Miltoncostaeaceae bacterium
GACCCGGCCTCCGCGTATCCCGGACGGCTCACTCTCGTCTACGACACGGCCGAGTCCGTGGACGCGCTGGTGCGGCCTGCGCGCGGGCCCGGCCTCAGCCCCGCCCGGGGCGCCCTGCGCCAGGACCCGGCGCCCGCGGGCATGCTGCAGCCGGGGGACAACCGCCGCTACCGGGTCGCCAAGGTGAGCGGCCGGGCGCTCGCGGGGATGAGCGCCCCGGCGATCGCGGCGCTGCTGCGCAGCGAGATCCAGCGCGGCAGCAGCGGCGCCGGAGCGCATCTGGTGGCCGTCGACGAGATCACGGGCGCCTTCGGCGAGCCGCCGCCCGCGCGGCCGCGGCGCGGCGGCGGGCCGTCACCGATCGACCCGAACGGCCCGGGAGCCCGCTTCACCGCCGCGATGCGGATGCTCAGCACGCCCAGCCCCTACGGGGGCACCTGGGCGGAGCGCGTGCTCGTGTACCTGGCCCCCGCCGTGCACACCTCGATCGCCGCCGGGCGCGGCCCGCACCGCAATCTCGGCCGCGACGGCAAGCCGCACCGGCGCACCTGGCGCGCGGTCATGCCCGGGCTCGCCCTGTCCGGCGGCGTCCACCTGCTGATGTACCACGGCGTCGGCGGGGGCACGCGGCCGTTCACCGCGGGGATGTGGCGCGGGGTCCCGGGCGCGTTCCTGAACATGTTCGGTCGCTACGGCGGCGATCCCACCGACGTCCACTTCGTCTTCACGGGCGGGCCCGCCCCCCGCGGCGCCCCGCGCGGCTGCGGGGCCGGGGTGACCTGCGCGTGGCGACTCGCCGAGTCCACCCCCGCGGGGCGGACCGTCCTCGCGAACGGTCCGGCGGTCTACCGGCTAGGCGGCCAGGCGCCCCGCTGGCTGCGCGAGTTCAACCGGCGCTTCCCGTAGGCCGCCGTCAGTCCGGGGCGCCCACCGGGTACGAGCCGAGCGGGATCACCCGCGCCAGCTGCTGGTCCTCGATGGCGCGCACGGCCTGCGCGACCGGCAGGTCCCGCTGCTGGCTGCCCTCGATGTCGATGAAGAAGTGGTACCGGCCGAGCCCCGTCTTGGCGGGACGGCTCTCCAGCCGGGTGAGGTTGACGGCGCGCAGGGCGAACTCCTGCAGGATGGCGAGCAGGGCGCCGGGGCGGTCACGGGTGAGCATGCACACCACGGACGTGCGGAAGCGGCCCGGCCCGGACGTGTCGACCGGCTCGGTCCCCAGCAGGATGAAGCGGGTGCTGTTGGACGGGTTGTCCTCGATGTCGTCCGCCAGCACCTCGCCGCCGTAGAGGTCGGCGGCCCGCAGGGTGCCGATGGCGGCCCAGGGCTCGCCCTCCGCCGCCAGCACGGTGCGCACGGCCTCGGCGGTGGAGTTGGAGGCGGCGATGCCGGCGTCGGGCAGGTTGCGCCGCAGGAACCGGGCGCACTGCGCGGTGGCGTGCGGGTGCGAGATCACCTGCTTGACGTCGGCGAGCGCGAGGCCCGGGCGGGCGATCAGGTGCTGGCGCACCGGGTGGATCGCCTCGGCGCGGATCAGCAGGCCGCGGGGCCCGAACGCGAGCTGGTCGAGGGTCTGCGTCACCGAGCCCTCGATGCTGTTCTCCATGGGCACCAGCGCCTCGGGCACCTGCCCCGACGCGACCGCCTCGAAGCAGTCGGGCACGCTCGGCAGGGGCACCGGCTCCAGGCCGTCGCCCGGGCCGAACAGCGTCAGCAGGGCCTCCTCCGCGAAGGTGCCCGGCGGTCCCAGGTAGCCGACCCTCATGCCGCCCTCCTCCCCTCCGCCGCCGTGGCGATGCCGATCGCGCGCTGCTCCTCGGGGGACAGGCGCTGGGCCGACTCGCCCCGCACGACCTCCTTGACGTACACCCGCGCGTGGTCGCGCGCGTGGAGGCAGCTGATCACGGTACCCGTCGCGTGCTCGTCGAGCAGCGCGATCGACCAGGACTGGCCGCCGCCCATGTCACGGTACGCGTCGTAGCGGACCAGGCCCTGGAAGCGCAGGACGGTCGACAGCTCGCGGGCGGTGAACTCGGCCTGCCGGT
Source organism: Miltoncostaeaceae bacterium (assembly GCA_035553775.1). Classification (GTDB taxonomy): domain Bacteria; phylum Actinomycetota; class Thermoleophilia; order Miltoncostaeales; family Miltoncostaeaceae; genus DATMJR01. The sequence continues at coordinate 2,046 of DATMJR010000382.1, forward strand.
CGACCAGCGCCCGCAGGTCCTCCAGCGCCGTCTGCAGCTCGCCCACCCGGCGGTGCAGGTCGGCCTGTGCGTCCACCAGCGGCCTGGCCTCTCCGTCGCCGATCAGGACCGTCTGGGCGGCGCGCATCCGCCGCTGCCGCACGGCGACGACGATCGCGATGGCGAGGGCCAGCAGGCCCGGGACGGCGGCCCCGGCGAGGCCGGCGGCGACGAGCGGATCCACGTCAGCCGAAGGTGATCGTGATGGGGTACTCAGCCCGGTTGTTGTCCACGTTCTGCTCGCCCTCGACGGGCTCGACGTTGACCGTCAGCGACCCCTCCTGCCCGGGCTGCTGCGCGTCGGAGGGCGGCGGGGGCACCCGCACCGTCTTCTCCTCGCCGGGCGAGATGGTCTCGATGGTGGCCTCCTGCACGTCCTCGCCGGCACCGCCCGGGTAGCGCATCGTGGCCGTGACCTTGACCCCGTTCTCCACGAAGTCCCCGCCGTTGCGCACCGTCACCGCCCACTGCAGCGAGGCGGACGCGGGGATGCTGGTGACGGAGCCGGCCTGGAGGGTGGTGTCGGACGGCAGCGCCCGCACCGATACCAGGCTGGTGCCCCGCAGGTTCCCGTCGCCCGTCTGGGTGCCGCCGGCGCCCCCCTGGCGGCGCAGGCCGTTGAGCAGGGTGCGCGCCCCCGCCTCGGTGGCGAAGCGGTCGTTGTTGCCCGGCAGGAACAGCGCGTCGCCGGCGACCTCGAGCCCGGCGATGTTCTCGTCGCGGATGCGCGCCTGCACCACGTCCACGAACGAGTCCTTGTAGATGACGTCGCTCGCCGAGAACCGCTTCATCGTGTCCGCGATCGAGCGCGATGCGAAGCGGGCGTTGTCGGACCGGATGATGTTGGGCAGGGCCTCCGCCAGCGAGGCGAGCCCGTTGGCCCGGTAGCGCAGCGCGGTCACCAGGTCGCGGTCGGCCTCGCGCAGGCCGTCCGGCGGGTCGAGCTCGTCGGCGCGGGTGGCGAGGCCCTCGGCCTGCGTGGAGAGCGTGCGCACCTGCTGCTGCAGCTGGGAGGCGTTGCGCCCCTCGCGGTTCTGCAGGATGCGCAGCAGCGCGGTGCCCTGCTGCGCGGACTGGTCGGCCACCTGGCCGGCGGAGTTCACGTAGGTCTTGTACGCGTCGACCCTCTGGTCGCGGCGGCAGTCCTGGATGACGAACGCCAGCACCACGATGAGGACCACGACGAAGACCGCGCCCAGCGCGAGCCGCCCCGCCGGGGAGGC
>DATMJR010000383.1:0-4365 GCA_035553775.1 Miltoncostaeaceae bacterium
GGCATGACGCGCTCGCCGATGCCGTGCGGCATGAACTGCGCGTGCATCTGCACCAGCTCCTCCGGGTAGGGGTGCGCCCCGATGGAGGCCGACATGCCGCCGTCCACCATGATGGTCTCCCCGGTGATGTAGCTGCCCGCGTCCGACGCGAGCAGCAGCAGGGCGCCCAGCAGCTCGCGCGGGTCGCCGACCCGGCCCATGGCCGTCTGGTCCTCGATGCGCTGCTTCCAGGCCGGGATGCCCAGCACCTGCTCGGTCATCTCGCTGGGGAACCAGCCCGGGCCGAGGGCGTTGACGCGCACGCCCCGCTGCGCCCACTGCATCCCCAGGTACTTCGCGAGGTGGATCGTCGCGGCCTTGGACGTCGCGTAGGCCACGGGGATCTGGTAGTGGCCACCCATCCCGCCGACGGACGCGAGCAGGATGATCGACCCCGAGCCCTGCTGCAGCATCTGCCGCCCGGCGGCGGCGGCCGTGATGTAGGTGCCGGTGAGGTTGATGTCGATCGACTGCCGGAAGAGGCCGGCCGGGATCTTCTCGGGGACCGCGGCCGCCTCCGGGATGGAGCCCGCGTTGGCGATCATCACGTCGAGGCGCCCGTACTCGCGCACGGCGGCCTCCACGAGGGCGTTGACCTGCTCCTCGTCGGTGACGTCGCAGGGCTGGACGAGCGCCGTCCCGCCGCGCGCGCGGATCCGTCCCGCCACCTCCTCCAGGGCGTCGGCGCGCCGGGCGGCCAGGACGACCGTGGCGCCCGCCTCGGACAGCGTCTCGGCGAAGGCGACGCCGAGGCCGGCGGACGCCCCGGTGACGCACGCGATCTTGCCGGTCATGTCGAACAGCTCGGCCGGTGTGGGCACCAGGCTCTCCTCCTCGTCGGGTCGGAAGGGATCATCCCCCGGCGACGGGTCCCCGTCTCCGGGGACCCGTACACCGCCCGTGGTGCCCCCGGTGCCCCGGGGCGCCGTCAGGCGCGGGCGCGGGCGCGGGCCATGAGGGCGAGCTGGCTGTCCAGCTCGTCCTGCCCGGGGGCGGGCGTCACGCGCGCCCAGGTCCCGTCGGGGCCCAGCTCCCAGGCCAGCACGTTGTCGGCCAGCATCAGCTCGAGCGCGGCGACCAGCTCGTCCTGGGCGGCGGGGTCGTCCACCGGCGTCACCACCTCGACCCGGTGGTCCAGGTTGCGGACCATGATGTCCGCCGACCCGAGCCAGACCCGCCGGTCGTCGCCGGACTGCAGCCAGAAGACGCGGGCGTGCTCCAGGAACCGCCCCACGATGGAGACCACGCGGATGTTCTCCGAGACGCCCGGGACCCCGGGGCGCAGGCCGACGATGGACCGCACCACCAGGTCCACCGGCACTCCCGCCGTCGACGCCTCGTACAGCGCGCGGATCACGGGGCCGTCGATGAGGGCGTTCGCCTTCATCACCACGCGGCCGGGGACCCCCCGCCGGTGGGCGGCGGCCACGCGCTCGATCTCCGCGACGAGCCCGTCGCGAGCGTGGTCGGGGGCGACCAGCAGCCGCCGGTACTCGGGGAGCCTCCCGAAGCCCGTGAGGTGGTTGAACAGGTTGGCGACGTCCTCGGTGACGTCGGGGCGGCACGTGAACAGGCCGGCGTCGGTGTAGAGACGGGCCGTCTTCGGGTTGTAGTTGCCCGTCCCGATGTGGCAGTAGCGGCGCACGTACTGGCCCTCCCGGCGCACCACCAGGCACAGCTTGGCGTGCGTCTTCAGTCCCGGGATGCCGTACACCACGTGCACGCCCGCGCGCTCCAGGTCGCGCGCCCAGCGGATGTTGTTCTCCTCGTCGAAGCGCGCCTTGACCTCCACGAGGCACACCGTCTGGACACCGCGCTCCGCGGCGCGCACGAGCGCCGGCACGATGGGCGAGTCGCCGCTGGTGCGGTAGACGGTCTGCTTGATCGCGAGCACGTCCGGGTCGTCCACGGCCTGCACCACGAACCGCTCCACGCTGGTGGTGAAGTCGTCGTACGGGTGGTGCACGAGCACGTCGCCCGCACGGAGGACGGCGAACATGTCGGTGGGCTCGTCGGGGTCGGGCTGCAGGCGCGCCGGCGTCACCGGCCGCCACGGCGCGTCCTTGAGCTCCGGGCGGTCCAGGTCGGTGAGCGCGAACAGGCAGGTGAGGTCGAGCACCCCCGGGACCTCGTAGATGTCGCGCGCCTCCACGCCGAGCGCCGCCGTCACCTCGTCGACCAGATCCGCAGGCGCGCCCGTGCGCACCTCCAGGCGCACGGCGTGCCCGAAGCGGCGCTGGCGCAGCTGGTCCTCGACGGCCCCCACCAGGTCGTCGACGTCGTCCGAGATGCTGAAGTCGGCGTCGCGGGTGACGCGGAACTGCAGGGAGGAGCGGATCTCCATGCCGGGGAAGAGCCGCCCCACGTGCACGGCGATCACCTCCTCCAGCGGCACCAGCGCGCCCTCGGCGGCGAACAGCCGCGGCAGGCCGGGGGGCACCTTGACCCGCGCGAAGCGCGTCTCGTCGGTCTCGGGGTTGCGGACGCGCAGGGCGAGATTGAGCGACAGCCCCGAGATGTAGGGGAACGGCAGCCCCGGTCCCACCGCGAGCGGCGTGAGCACCGGCAGCACCTGGCGGTCGAAGCGGTCGTCGACCTCGCGCCGCGCCCCGGGGTCCAGCTCGTCCATCCCGCAGACCGGGATCCCCGCCTCCGCCAGCGCCGGGCGCACGCCCTCGCTCCAGATGGCGTACTGCTCGGCCACGAGCTCCTGGACCCGGCGCGCCACCCGGGTGAGCACCTCGTCGCGGGGCATCTGGTCGGGCGTCGACGGCGGACGGCGCTGCTCCAGCGCCTCCTGGGCGGCCGCGACGCGGACCATGAAGAACTCGTCCAGGTTGCTGGAGAAGATCGCGAGGAACTTGCACCGCTCGAGCAGCGGGACGCGCCCGTCGCCCGCCAGCGCCAGCACCCGCGCGTTGAAGTCGAGCCAGCTGAGCTCGCGGTTGGTGTAGAGGCCGGGGTCGCGGAGGTCCGCGACGGCCGGCACGCCCTCGGTCGTCGCCACCGGCCTAGTGTGAAGGGCGCCGCCGCCGGGGGGAAGTCCCGGTGCGTGACCGCTCAGCCGCGGGTGCGGGCGACCGTGAGGCGGTAGGGGGCGGCGGGCCCCCCGAGCCCCTCGACCTCGAGCACGTACACGCCCCCCCGCGGCGCGGTGAACGTGAGGCGCTCGGTCGAGGCCGGCCCGAAGGACGAGGCGGCGAGCCAGGCGCGCGTGAACGCCCGGCTGCGCCGCGGCGCCGGCGTGCCCGGCCGCCACAGCCGCAGGTCCAGGTCGGCGGCGGCGGGACCGCGCAGGCGGGCGTCGACGCCCTCCCCCGCGCGCAGCACGACGCGGTACCCGTCGCGCGGGTCGCGCCAGTCGCCCGCCACGCCGCGCACGACGCCGGTGCGGGCGCCGGCCGCCAGCAGCGGCCGGGTGCGCCGCGCCTGGCGCGGCTCGTCGTTGGGCTCCGCGGTGTCGCGGGGCGGCGCGGGCGCGCGCAGCGCCGCGCGCAGGTCGAGCAGCCCGGCGCCCGTGGCGTCGTCGCGCCCGGGGGTGTGCACGTCGCGCGCCGAGCCGGTGAGGATGCGCGCGACCTGCGACGCCTGGAGCGACGGGCGCTCCTGCCACACCCGCGCGGCCGCGCCGGACACGAGGGCCGCGGCCATGGAGGTGCCGGTGAGCTGCCCGTACCGACCCCCGGGGAGCGTCGACAGCACGGCCTCGCCGGGGGCGGCGAGCGCGACCTGGGGGCCGGACGTGGACGACACCAGCGGCCGCCCCCGCCCGTCCACGGCCGCCACCGTGAGCACCTGCCGGTAGGCGCCCGGGAACTCGCGGGCGCGGCGCCCGCCGTTGCCGGCCGCGACCACCACGAGGGCGCCGCGCCGCGCCGCCTCGTCGATCGCCTCCTGCTCGACCGCCGAGAAGGAGCCGCCCCCGAACGAGATGTTGATGATGCGGGCACGGCGGGCGAGCGCGTACCGGATGCCCCGCACGACGGCCGAGGTGCCCGCCTCGCCGGTGGAGTCCGCCACCTTGACCGCGAGCACGGGCACGGGGGCCATCCCGGCCACGCCGATGCCGTTGCCGGACCGCGCGGCGATGAGGCCGGCGACGTGGGTGCCGTGCCCCTCGAGGTCCGCGCGGGGGTCGGGGCTGCCGGGGGCGAACGAGCGCGAGGTCGGCAGCACCGCGCCGCGCAGGTCCGGAGCGGAGGCGTCGACGCCGGTGTCGAGCACCGCCACCACCGGGGGCCGCCCGGTGCTCGCGGGCGTCCAGCCGATCTGCGCCAGATGCGTCTGCCCGGCGGCGAGCGGGTCGTCGGTGCGGACCGCGGTGGT
>DATMJR010000384.1:0-4516 GCA_035553775.1 Miltoncostaeaceae bacterium
CCCCCGGCTCGTCGGACCTGCGGTCGCGCGTCCCGGACGTGCGCCGGATCGCCGTGCTGCGGGCCAACGCCCTCGGCGACTACCTGTTCGTGGTCCCCGCGCTCGAGGCACTGCGCGCGACGTACCCCGAGGCCGAGATCACGCTGCTCGCCGACGCGTGGCACGCGCCCTTCCTGCGTGGCCGCCCGGGTCCCGTGGACCGGGTGGAGGTGGTGCCGCGCATCCCCGGCGTGCGCGGCGGCCCCCCGGACCCCCCCGACGAGGTCGCGGCCTGGTGGGCGCGGGTGACCGCCGACCCGCCCGACATCGCCCTTCAGCTGCACGGCGGCGGCAAGCACAGCAACCCGTTCGTGACGCAGCTGGGCGCACGGGTCACCGCCGGCCTGCGCGCCGAGGACGCGCCGCCCCTCGACCGGTGGGTGGCCTACGTCTACTACCAGCCCGAGGTGCTGCGGTACCTGGAGGCCGTGGCGCTCGTCGGCGCCGCGCCACGGGTGCTCGAGCCGTCCCTGGCGGTCACGGACGCCGACCGCGCGGAGGCCCGGGGGGCGCTGGGGCCGCCGACCCGTCCGCGGGTGGTGCTGCACCCGGGCGCCACCGACCCGCGGCGCCGCTGGCCGGCGGACCGGTTCGGCGCGCTCGCCCAGGCGCTCACGCGCGAGGGCGCCGAGGTGGTCGTCACCGGCGTGCCCGCGGAGTCCCCCGTGCTGGAGGCCGTGCGCCGTTCGGCGGGGGTGCCGGTGCGGATGCTCGTCGGGGAGGTGTCCATCGGCGGTCTGGCGGCGGTGCTCGAGGAGGCCGCCCTGGTGGTCTCCAACGACACGGGGCCGCTGCACCTGGGCAGGGCGGTGGGCACGCCCACGGTCGGGCTCTACTGGATCGGGAACATGATCAACGGGGGGCCCGTCAGCCGGGACCTCCACCGCGTGGCGATCTCCTGGCGGCTCACCTGCCCCGAGTGCGGGGTGGACTGCACCGGCGACCGCTGGCCCGAGCGGACGGCGGGCCAGCGGTGCCGGCACAACCCGTCGTTCCTGGACGAGGTGCCGGTGGACGAGGTGCTCACCTACGCCCGGGACCTGCTGGGCCGCACCCGGGCGTCGGCGGGGGAGGGGCCGGCTGCGCGCGCCGCCTGAGCGCCGCGCCGTCGCCGTACGGCCGGCGGTCAGTAGGGGCGGTGCCCGCCCTCGGCGCACAGCCGGTCGTACTCCCGCCACCTCCCCGGCACGGGCGGGAACAGCAGCCAGTGGATGTTCGCCTCCAGCAGCACCGGCCCGCGGGGGGTGAGGGCCACGTCCCAGCCGATCGCGCGTGAGGGCAGCAGGTGCGGCGCCGCGGTGAGGACGAGCGCGCGGACCTCGTCCCACAGCGGCAGGGTCTCCCCGCGCACGCGCGCCCCGGTGACCGGGTTGTCGTCCCGCTCCTCGAAGCCCGCGCCCCCGGGGGCGGGCAGCACGACGCCGCCGAGCACACCCGTCGCGGGATCCGCCGAGGCGGCGCCATTGCCGGTGGTGCCGCCGAGGAAGTTGTCCGAGGCCCCGCCGGCGAGCGCGAGCTTCAGTGTCGCGAACAGGACCTCCACGTCGCCGTCGCGCCGCACCATGGTGCCCACCCGGACCGTGTCGAGCCCGGACGGATCGGACAGGCGCCCCATGTCCGGGTGGTTGACGAGGCGCTCCTGCACCACCCAGGTGCCGAACTCCCGGTCGCCGCGCAGCGCGGCGACCAGCTCCTCCACGCGGAGCAGGCCGTCCGGGTGCTGGGCGAGCAGTCCGTCCGGGCGGCGGGTCAGCAGGCGGACCCCGACCCCCTGGTAGCCCTCGGCCGGCTTCACCACGAACCGCTCGGGCACGTCCTCGCGCAGGAACGCGACCAGGTCCGCGTCGTCGTGGACGATCCGCCCGGTCGCGCCCCAGCCGGATGCGCGCGCCTCGAGGACCCCGTAGAGCGCCGGCACCGGCAGCCCGACGGCCTGGGCGTACCGGTAGAAGGCCGACTTGTCGCGCACCAAGGCCGGCAGCACGTTGTCGTTGTTGAGCCGGGCCTCGGCGAGGAAGGTCGCGTGCTCGCTCACCATCGCGGCACGTCCGGCGTCCGTGATCGCGGGGTCGAGCGCGCCGACCCGGAGCGCCTCCCGGTAGGTGAAGCCCTGACGGGTGCGCAGCCGCCGGGCGGTGCGGGCCGCGCGGAGGGGGCGCACGCCGTGGAGGCGGGCGGCCGCGCGGCTGACGGCGGCGAGCTCGCGCGCCTGCCGGACGGCCCGCGCCGGCCGCGTCGCGGCCAGGCGCCGCCGCACCAGCGTCGCGGCCTCGTGCCACTCCGCGTGCAGGGGCATGGTCCCTCCCGGTTCCTGAGGACGTCCCGCCGCCGCGGGCACGATACCCCAGCGGCCCCGCCGCGGGCGGCCCGCGGCGCTACGGTCGCGGGGTGGCCGGCTGGGACGACGTGGCGCGACTGGTCGCCGCCCTCCCCGAGACGGGCGAGGGCGCGGGGCACCAGGGGCGCGTGTGGACCGTCCGGGGGCGGACGCTGGTGTGGGAGCGTCCGCTGCGGCGGGCGGATCGCGCGGCGCTGGGGGCGGCCGCGCCCGAGGGCGACGTGCTGTGCGCCTGGGTGGCCGACCTCGTCGCGAAGGAGGCGCTGACCGCCGAGGAGGCGCCGGTCGTCTTCACCACGCCGCACTTCGACGGGTACGCCATGGTGCTGGTCGACCTCGACGCGGTCGACCCGGCGCTGCTCGACGAACTGGTGCGCGGCGCGTGGCTGGCCCGCGCGCCGCGCCGCCTCGCCCGCGCGTTCCTGGAGGGCGACGGGTGAAACCCGGCCTCAGATGCCCAGCACCGCCTCCGCAACCAGGAAATAGATGATCAGGCCGGTGGCGTCGACGAGCGTCGTCACCACGGGTGCGCTCACCAGCGCCGGGTCGATGCCCAGGCGGCGGGCCGCGAAGGGCAGCGTCGCCCCCACGATCCCGGCCCAGGTCACGATCCCCAGCAGCGTGATGGCGATCACCACGGCGATGTCGCGGTCGTACGCGATCCACACGGGCGTCAGCGCGAGCGCGGCGAGGATGCTCCCGAGCATCAGGCCCACGCGCACCTCCCGCCACAGCACCCGCCCGATGTCGGCCGGGCGCACCTCGCCCAGCGCGAGCGCGCGCACGATCGTGGTGGACACCTGGGCGCCGGCGTTGCCCCCGGTGCCGATCAGCAGCGGGATGAAGACGGCCAGCGTCACGACCTGGGCGAGCGTCCCCTCGAACGCCTCCAGGACGTTGACGGTCAGGGTGGCCGCCACCACCAGCAGCAGCAGCCAGGTGGCCCGGCTGCGCGCCATCCGCAGGGGGGAGCTGCTGAGGTACGGGCGGCCCAGGGGCTCGGCACCGCCGGCGCGGGCCTGGTCCTCGGTGGCCTCGATGCGCAGCACGCGGACCGCGTCGTCGACGGTGATCACCCCCAGCAGCCGGCGCTCGTGGTCGACGACCGGCAGCGCGATCAGGTCGCCGCGCTCGAACATGCGCGCGGCCTCCTCCTGGTCGCGGTCGGCCATGACCGAGGGCGGGTCGTGCGCCATCACGTCGCCGACGCGGGTGCCCTCCGGGGCGAGCACCAGGTCGGCGAGCCCGAGGGTCCCCACCAGCACGCGCCCGCCGTCGGTGACCGGAAGCAGGTTCACGGTCTCCGCGTCGCGCCCGCCGCGGCGCACGTGGGCGAGGGCCTCCTCCACCGTCATCGCGGCGCCCACGTGCAGCACCTCGGGACTCATGATCCGGCCCGCGGACGACTCGGGATATCCCAGCAGCGCCGACGTCATGCGCCGCTCGTCCTCGCTCAGCCCCTGGAGCAGACGGTGCGCGAGGCCCGCGGGCATCTCGTCGAGCAGGCGGACCCGGTCGTCCGGGTCCATCTCCTCGACCATGCGCACGACCTCCTCGTCGCGCAGCGCGTCGAGGAGCGCCTGCTGGTGCGCGGGGTCGAGGGCCTCGAACACCGCCAGCGCCCGCTCCTTGGGCAGCAGGCGCACCGCCATCGCCTGGTCCTGCGCGGGCAGCCGCACCAGCTCCTCGGCCATCTCGGCCGGTGGCCGCGTCTCCAGCCGGTCGCGCAGCGCGCGGGCCTCGTCGGTCACCGCGCGGTGACCGCGGGGTGAGGACGGGCGTCGCGCCGGCGCACGGCGGGCGGGGCGTCGGCGGTCACGGGGGGAGCGTCACAAGCACCTCCGCGGGGCGCAAGGGGTGCGGGCCCGCGCGGTGCCCCCGGCGCGCCGCGCCCGGGCCGGGGGCGCGATGCCGCCGGTCCTCGCCCCGGTCCCGGGGGTGACACCGAGGAGAGGGCGGCCCTGACCCGCCGCGCGCGCCCACACCGCCACGGCCACCGGCCGTCCTGCACCGCCGGCTCCTGCCGGCGGCGCTCGGGGCCCTCGATCCCCCGGGCGCCGCGGTGGCCATCGCCGTGGCGGACGCGCGGCGCGCGTCGGGGCCCTGTCGTCGCCCTCGCCGCGGCCGGTGCGTGTCTCC
>DATMJR010000385.1:0-7008 GCA_035553775.1 Miltoncostaeaceae bacterium
GGACGGGCCGGGCGCTGCTCGTCGAGGTCGACGCCCTCGCCCGCGCGCTGGCGGCGCAGGTGGACACGTGCGCGCGCGAGGTGGCGGCGGCGGACGGCGGCGGCGGCGCGGTGGACCGGGCCGTCGAGGCGCGCCTGCGCGCGGCCCTGGGTGCGCTGCCCGACCTCGCGCACGCCCTGCAGGAGATCCTGGAGGCCCGGCGCCTGCGCGGGGCGATCGACGCGCGCACCGTGGCCGACGACCTGCGGGCGGTGGCCCGCGCCCGGATCGGCCGGGACGTCGCCGTCGATGCGCCGGCCGATGCCCCCGCGCCCGCCGGCAGGACCGTCCCGGGAGCACTGCTCGCGGCCGCCGCGACGGACATCGTGGACGCGCCCGTGGTCGCCGGCGCCGTGGAGCGCCTGGTGGCCGGCCACACCGACCTGGCCCGGCGCCAGGCCCACCTCGCGGCCCTGGTCGCGCTGCGCGACGCCGGACGCCCGGAGGCGGCGACGGTGCTGGCGGCGCTCACCTCGATGACCACCGGGCGCGTGCCCGAGGTCGCCGTCGTCCACCCGGCGGCGGACGACAGCGGGCTCCCGCCCGAGGTGCACCGCGAGACCCCGGTGGTGGTGTCGGTGCGCGGCGTCGAGGTGTGCCACCTCACCCATGCGGCCGGGGTGCCGCGGCGCGTGCGGCTGCTCGTCGACGGCGTGGACATCCCCCACGACCCGCGCCAGTGGCGCCGGGAGGCCGACGGGACCTGGAGGTTCCGCGCCGTGCTCGCCGTGGGCGACCGTGCCGACGGCCCCGGGCCGCCCCCGCTGCCGCGGGCCGCGGGCGCGCCCCGGGCACGGGTGGCGGATCCGCGGCTGCCGCTGCGTCGCGGCGTGGCCGGCGCCGAGCTGACCGTGCCCGCGCTGCGCGCGGTGGCGGGGATGGGCGATCAGGCCCGGCGCCTCGCCCATGCGCTGCTCGGCACCGTGCCCGAGGCGGACCCGGCGGGTGCCCGGCGGCCGCGGCCCCGGCGGCGGCGCGTGCCGCAGGCGCCGTCCACGCTGCCGCCGCGCGCGGGACGTGACCTGGTGGCGGACGTCGACGGCGCCCGGGTGACCCGCCCGATCGACCACCTCGGCCCCGCCGTCGCCACCCAGGTGGACGAGGCCCTCGCCGCGCTCGCGCCGCGGGGCGCGACGGTGCCGGCGACGCTCCGCCTGGAGGCCGAGGCGCTGCTGGCGTCGCTGCAGAACCCGCTCGCCGGGCACCTGCCGCCGGCGGGCTGGGCCGCGCAGCCCCTCGCGGGGCCGCCGCGGATCGTGGCGCCCCCGGGCGTGCACACGATCGCGGTGGTCGCGTGCGACACCGCCGGACGGGTGTCGCCGCCGGCGGTCCTCGCCGTGCACCTGCTGCCCTGAGGAACCCGGCCGTCCCCGTGCGCGCCCCGTCGCCCGGGCGCGGCGCGGCGGAGTCGGCCGCGACCTCGAGCGCGCGTGCGCGCAATGCCCGCGTGCCCGCAGGCGGCACCCAACCCGCCGTCGCGGCGCCGCCGCAGGTCCAGGTGGACGAGGCGGTCGGACAGCTCGAGGAAGGGGTCGGGCAGGGTGCGCCCGTCACGGACGATCGGGTCCGGCCGCGCCGGCCCACCGGGAACAGCCGGTCGTTCCCGGGATCGGACGTCTGCGCCACGACGCCGCGCGCGGCCCGGCCCTCCGCGATCCGCTCCACCCGCACCGGGACGGGCCGATCCCCCTCCTGCCGCCCGGCGTCGGCGGGCACGGGGGCGATCGGCAGGACGAGCGCGGGCGCCACCGGGACGACGGCCCGGGGACGCGCGCAGTGGAGGGTGCAGGACGTCCCATGGCCCCGGCGGGCGCGGGGGCACCGCCATCAGGGCGCCTCCCCGGCGGCGGTCATGGTGTCCGGCACTCCGCCGCCGGAGGAGGCGGCCCCCGCCCACCGCTGCGCACCCCGTCTGCCATGGTCGCCGGGTGCGCCCGCACGTCGCCCACACCGCCGACCTGCCCGAGGCCGACCTCGCCGCCGCGCGGTCGCTGCTGTACGCCGTGTTCGACGACCTCACCGAGGACGACTGGGAGCACTGCCTCGGCGGCGTGCACGCGCTGGTGCGCGAGGGTGACGCCGTGGTGGCGCACGGGGCCGTGGTGATGCGACGGCTGCTGCACGGCGGAAGGGCACTGCGGACCGGGTACGTCGAGGGCGTCGCGGTGCACCCGGACCGGCGCGGCCGGGGGTACGGCGCCGGGGTGATGGACGCCCTGGAGCGGGTCATCCGCGGCGCATACGACCTGGGCGCGCTCGGCTCCACGGACGAGGCCCGGGAGTTCTACGCGCGGCGCGGCTGGATCCCGTGGCGCGGGCCCACCTTCGCCCTCACACCCACGGGCGTCGTGCGCACGGCGGACGACGACGACGCGCTGTTCGTCGTGCCGGGCGCCGTCACCCCCGACGTCGCCGGGCCGATCACCTGCGACTGGCGCGGGGGCGACGTCTGGTAGGCCCGCGGGGACGAGGAGCCCCCGGGTCCACGCGTGCCCGGTGGTCGTTTCCGCCCGCCCCCCTCGGGCATCCCTCCGGTGGATCGCCGCGAGGAGAGGTCATGACGAGCACGTTCCGGCTGGGGCGCATCGCCGGCATCGAGGTCGGCGTCAACTGGACGTGGATCCTCGTCGCCGCGCTGGTGACGTGGAGCCTCGCCTCGGTGGTGTTCCCGAACCAGAACCCGGGCCTGGCGGACGGCACCTACTGGGCGATGGCCGTCGCCGCCGCGCTGCTGTTCTTCGGCTCGATCCTGCTGCACGAGCTGGGCCACGCGATCCAGGCCCGCCGCGACGAGGTGGAGATCGACGGGATCACCCTGTGGCTGCTGGGCGGGGTCGCGAAGTTCCGCGGCATCTACCGGACGCCGGGGGCGGAGTTCCGCATCGCGATCGCGGGGCCGCTGGTGACCGCCGTCATCGTGGCGGTGCTGCTGGTGGCGGCCGCGGTGCTGCCGCTGCCGGCCGCGGTCGGCGGCGTCGTCGCATGGCTCGCCTACATCAACCTGATCGTGCTCGTGTTCAACCTCATCCCGGCGCTGCCGCTGGACGGCGGCCGGCTGCTGCACGCGGGGCTGTGGCGCTCGCGGAACAGCCTGGCCTGGGCGACGCGGGTCGCCGCCGGCATCGGGCGCACCTTCGGCTTCGTGCTCATCGGCCTCGGCGTCGCCACCCTGTTCCTGGGCGCCGGGTTCGGGGGGCTGTGGCTGGCGGTGATCGGGTGGTTCATCGCGATGGCCGCGGACGCCGAGGCCCGGCACCTGCTGGCCCGCGAGGCGCTGGGCGGGCTGCGCGTGCGCGACCTGATGGCGACGGACGTGGTCGCGGTGCGGGCGGACGAGACCGTGGGGCGGTTCATGGACGAGACCGCGCGGGGGACGCGGTTCACGACCTACCCGGTCCTGGACGGGGGCCGCCCGGTGGGCCTGGTGAGCTTCCGCTGCGTCGCCGACGTGCCCCGCGACGCCTGGGACGACCGCCGGGTCACCGAGTGCATGACCCGTCTGGAGGACGTGCCCGTGGTGCGTCCCGACGACCCGGCCGAGGACGCGCTGACCGAGCTGGCGACGGGCGACGTGCACCGGGCGCTGGTGATGGAGCCGGACGGGGACGGGCTGGTGGGCATCCTGTCGGTCACCGACCTGACCCGCGCGGTCACGATCGGGCCGCCCGGGTCGCAGGACGGCCGGGCCGCCGGCCATCGGGCGCCGGCGGGCGCGGGGGCTTAGCCGGGACGGGGGCGGGACCGGAGCCCGCCACCCACTACCCGCCGTCGAAGGCCGCCTCCAGCGGCATCGCCGCCGACAGCAGCGGCGAGGGGACGTCGGGGTCGTCCTGGTCGCACACGAACAGCAGGTCGATCACCCCGGTGTCGACGGTGGCGTGAAGCCCCTCCACCTTCCAGCGGCGGTCGATGGTGCGCAGCCGCCGAACCTCCCCGCCGGGCGCCAGCGTGCCCACCACCGACCCGCGGATGGCGCCGTCGGGGCCGGGGCCTCCGGAGGCCTCGGCCGACGCCGTGAAGACGATGAGCTCGTGACCGAGGGGCGTCGCGTCGCTGAAGGCGAGGCCGACGCCGTCGAGCCGGCCCAGCTCGTACCGGCGCACGGCTCCGAGGTCCTCGCCGTCCAGCCGCCCGTCGCCCGTCACCGCGGCGATCACCCGGTCGATCGCCAGGCGCATCACGGCGTTGCGCCCCTCGGGGTCGTCGCCCCGGTTGAAGAGCCACACGTCGGCCCCCATCACCGCCACCCCCTCCACGTTGAGGTGGCCCACGCGGGACCGGAGCCGGTCGTAGAGCGGCGCCAGGTCGAGCGGGAGCGGGTCCCCGTCCAGGCGGCCGTCCGCGCGGAGGGGCCAGGCGAAGCCGCGATCGCGCCCGGGCGCGGACCCGGAGCCGAGGCCCAGCAGCGCGCCGAAGCGCGCGCCGGGGAACGGCGGCAGCACCGTGAGGGCCTCCAGGTCGGGCTTGCCCCGCGGCACGTCGCCCGCGGCATCGTCCCGCGGGGCGAGCGCGGGCACCAGGCGCCCCGGGGCCGGGTCGGAGAGGTGGAACACCGCGAGGTCCGGCAGCTCGTCACCGATCACGTAGACGAGATCCCCGCGCCGGATCACGCCGCTCGCCGAGGCCACGTGCGCCCCCCGGCCCGCGCCCGCGGGCCGGTCCAGGCGCAGCTCGCGCAGCGGCGTCAGCGCCAGCGGGGGCAGCTCCTCCAGGTGGGCGTGCGTCACCTCCACGTGCGCCCAGTACCCCCGTGGCGGCGCGCGCACGTCGCACCGGCGCTCGCCGGGCGCGGTCGCGGCGGACTAGGCTCCGGCCGTGGGCCCCGCGCCTCGATCGTCCGCCGTGCCGCGGCACCCTCGCCCCGCCCCGCGGGCGGCGTAGGCCGTGCCGGCGGCCGAGGACCCGCTGGAGCTGGAGGCGGCCGGGCGGGTGGTGGCCATCACCAGCCCCGGCAAGGTGATGTTCCCCGAGCACGGGGAGACCAAGGCCGATCTGGCGCGTTACTACCTGGCCGTGGGCGACGCGCTCATGCGCACCGTGCGCGACCGGCCGACGCTGCTGCAGCGCTTCCCCAACGGGGCGACGGGCTCGTCCTTCTTCCAGAAGCGCATCCCCGAGTCGGCGCCCGGGTGGCTGCGGACGACCACCGTCGCGACGCCCAACGGCACCACCTCCCGCGCGATCGTGATGGCGGACGTCGCGCACGTGCTGTGGGCCGCCAACCAGGGCTGCCTGGGCTTCCACCCCTGGCCCTACCGCGCCTCCGCGCCGGAGCACACGGACGAGCTGCGCCTGGACCTCGATCCCTCCCCCGGCGTCACCTTCGCGATGGTGCAGGAGGCGGCGGTGGCCGTGCGGGCGTTCCTCACCGAGAACGGCATCACGGCCTGGCCCAAGACCACCGGCAACCGCGGGCTGCACCTGTACGTGCGGGTGGAGCCGGGCTGGGACGGGTTCGCGGTGCGCCAGGCGGCGGTCGCCGTGGCCCGGGAGATGGAGCGCCGCCACCCGGAGCTGATCACCGGGGCCTGGTGGAAGGAGGAGCGCGGGCGGCGGGTGTTCGTCGACTTCAACCAGAACGCCCCCCACAAGACCGTCTTCGGCGCCTGGTGCGTGCGCGCCCGGCCGGGCGCGCAGGTGTCCGCGCCGTTCCGCTGGGACGAGCTGGAGGGCGTCGACCCGGACGCGCTCACGGTCCGCACGGTGCCGGGCCGGCTCGCGACGCGGGGCGACCCCTGGGAGGGGATCGACGGGGCGGCGGCCTCGATCGCGCCGCTGGTGGAGCGCTACCGCGCCGACCTGGCCCGCGGCGTCCCCGACGCCCCGTGGCCGCCCGTGTACCCGAAGATGCCCGACGAGGCGCCGCGGGTGGCGCCGAGCCGGGCGCGGCGCCCTCCCGCCGAGGGCTGACGGTGCCCGCGCGCTCCGCCGGGCTGCTGCTGCACCGCGCCGGCCCGGAGGGACCGGAGGTGCTGATCGCCCACATGGGCGGGCCCTTCTGGCGCGGTCGCGAGGCGGGGGCGTGGTCGATCCCCAAGGGCGAGCACGGCGACGACGAGGACCCGCTGCAGGCCGCCCGGCGCGAGTTCGCGGAGGAGATCGGCCGGCCGCCGCCCGAGGGGCCGGTGACGCGCCTGGGGGAGTTCCGCCAGGCGGGCGGCAAGCGCGTCACCGTGTTCGCCCTGGCCGGCGACATGGACGTGACCGAGATCCACAGCGCCACCTTCGAGGTCGAGCTCCCGCGCGGCTCGGGGCGCATGGTCGCGTTCCCGGAGATCGACCGCGCGGCCTGGGTCACGCCGGAGCGCGCCCGGGAGCTGCTGGTGGGCGGGCAGGTGCCCGCGCTGGACGCGCTGCTGGCCCACCTGGACGCGGGGACGACCGGACGCAGGTAGACGAATGCCGTCCTGTGGGTACACGGGCGGCCATGACCGACACGATCGAGATCCGGGTGGAGCCTCCCGAGACCGCTGAGGCCCGCCGACTGCTGGAGGCGCTGGAGCGGGAGAAGGTGGAGCGGGTCGAGGACTGGGACCTGGACAACGCGGTGCGCGTGGCGTCGGAGGAGCTGATGCCGCCGCACGGCGCGTTCCTCATGGCGATGCACGGCGGCCGCGCGGTGGGCTGCGGCGCGGTGCGCCGTCTCGGCCCCGACGTGGCCGAGCTCAAGCGGCTGTACGTCGACCCGGACGCCCGGGGACTGCACCTGGGCGAGCGCCTGATGGAGGCCATGGAGGACGCCGCGCGGGCCAGCGGCTACCGCACCGTGCGCCTGGACACCGACCCCTGCCTGGAGGAGGCGCAGGGCCTGTTCGCCCGCCGGGGCTACCGGCAGATCCCGCCCTACAACGACAACCCGAACGCGTCCGCGTGGTGGGAGAAGGACCTGTGACGGGCGCCGCGCGGGGGTGATGCCGCCGGTCGTCCCGATCCCCCTCCACCGCCCCCGCCGGCTGGCCTAGCCTGAAC
>DATMJR010000386.1:0-7157 GCA_035553775.1 Miltoncostaeaceae bacterium
ACGAGGCCGCGCTCGACATCGGGCGGCTCCTCCCCGGCCTCGCGGCCCTGCCGGCCGATCCGGACGCCGGCGAGACGCCGCCCGACTTCACCACACCGGGCCTGGGCGCCGGCGGCGGGGACGACGGGGAGGCGCCGGAGGTGCCGGCCGCCCCGCCGCCCGCCCTGCGCGCACTGCCCGCGCTGCTGGCGATGCCGCCCGCCGGGGCCGAGGCCGCGTCGGCCGCGGGCGGTCTGCTCACCCCGCCGCCCGGTGACTGGCTCCGGCGTCAGCGCCCGGAGCTCCGCTGGCGCCCCGCCCCGGAGGCGCGCTACTACAACGTGCAGGTCTTCCGCGGCGCCCGGCGCGTGATGAACGCGTGGACGCGTGGGACGCGGCTCCGCGTCCCCGCCGGCGTGCTCGACCAGGGCCGGCCGTACGTCTGGGTCGTGTGGCCCGCCCGCGGCGACCGCCTGCAGCCGCGGTTCGACGCCCCCGTCGGGCGCGCGACCTTCCGGGTCGTGCTGCGCCCCCGGCTGGTGATGCGGCGCCCCGGTGCCGGTGCCGGAGTCGTGGCGGAGACCCGGCCCCGGATCCCGGGCGCCGTGCTGCGACTCGACGTACCCACCGCGACCGGCGTGCGCGCGCCGGGGCGGGTCGTCGCCGACGCGCGCGGCCTGCTGCGGCTCGACCTCTCCCTCCGCGACGCCGAGCGGCTGCGCGCCGTCCTCGTCGCGCGCGGCCCCCGACCTCCGCTCGGCCTGCGTGGCTGAGCCCTCCCCGGCGCCTGCTTCGGCGCCGCCCACCACACAGAGGAGAAACTGATGTCCGACGCCCTCACACGGGTGTACCAGTCCATCGACGAGCAGCACTCCGACCTTCCGGCAAGCACCCGCCGCGCCTTCATCACGAAGACGAGCGCGAGCCTGGGCGCGATGGGTCTCCTCGGGGTGCCCGCGGTCGCCCTCGCGACGAAGGGTGCCGCGAGCGGCAACGACCCGCAGACGATCCTCAACATCGCCGCGACCGCCGAGGTCCTGGCGACCATCGTCAACACCGTCGGCTGGGAGCGCGGGCTCGGCGGGGACCGCGTGACGCAGCGCAACCTCGCCGCCGCCGCGCGGGAGGAGCTGATCCACTTCCAGGTCCTCACCTCGAAGGGCGTCGGGGCGGTGCCGCTCACCAAGAAGATCTGGATCCCGGACGCCGTGTTCGCGAACCGGCGCAACTTCCTCTCCACACTGGAGGTCGGCGACCAGATCTTCTGCAACGCGTACCTCATCGGCACCATCACGTTCGGCAACGCCGGCAACGGCCAGCTCGCCGCCATCGCGTCCGAGTTCATGGGCGTGGAGGCCGTGCACCGCGCGCTGGCGCGGCAGTCGCTGGGCAAGCTCGGCAACGACCGCGCGTTCGTGAAGTTCGACCAGGTCGAGACGGCCCCGGACGCCCCGAACCGCGGCCAGCCGGGCTTCGACCGCATCGAGGGCGCGGTGCAGCAGCTGCAGGCCGCGGGCTTCGGCTTCGGAGCGCCGAGCAAGGCGAAGGGGCGCTTCTACCACTTCGACCCGATCGCCCGGCGCACGCCGGACGACCCGGACGTCAACACCCGCACGCCGGACGCCCAGTAGTCCATCGCAGGCACGTCCGTGGCGGCCCGGCCCCCCGGGTCGCCACGCGACGGCGATCCCCGGAGCGCGGCACACCCGTCCGCACGCCTGACGGGTCCCCCGCGGGGCGTTCCCCCACAGCGCCCGGCGGACTAGTGTCCCGCCGGGTGGCCACCACGTCGCACCGACACCTCCCCCGCTCCGAATCCGCGCGCACCGGTCCCGGCGCGCGCAGCGCCGTGAGGTGCCCGTGAGCGAGCCGCCGGAGCAGATCCGGCCTCCGGAGGTCGCCGCCGCGGACGCGCCCCTGGCGGCGCTCGGCCTGCCGCTCGGCGTTCGCGCCTGCCTGTTCGACCTGGACGGCGTGCTCACCCAGACCGCCAAGGTGCACGCCGCCGCCTGGCAGGAGACCTTCAACACCTACCTGCTGCACCGCGCCGCCCGCACCGGGGAGGTGCTGGCGCCGTTCGACCCGGACGCCGACTACGCGCTGCACGTCGACGGCAAGCGCCGCGAGGACGGCGTCCGCGCCTTCCTGGCGTCCCGCGGCGTGGTGCTGCCCGAGGGCGCCCCGGACGATCCGCCCGAGGCCGAGACGGTACAGGGGCTGGGCAACCGCAAGAACGCCCTCGTGATCGGCCTCATCCGGGAGATCGGCGTCGAGGTCTTCGAGGGGTCCGTCCGGTATGCCCGGGCCGCCCGCGACGCGGGTCTGCGCCTGGCGGTGGTGTCGTCCAGCGCCAACTGCCGCGAGGTGCTGGAGGTCGCGGGCATCGCCGACCTCTTCGAGGCGCGGGTGGACGGCGTCACGGCGCGGGAGGAGGGCCTGCCGGGCAAGCCCGCCCCCGACATGTTCCTGCGCGGCGCGCGCGCGGTGGACGCGGCGCCGTCGGAGGCCGTGGTCTTCGAGGACGCGCTGGCGGGCGTGCGCGCGGGCCGGGCGGGCGGGTTCGCCCTCGTGGTGGGGGTGGACCGCCTCGGGCAGGCGGCCGACCTGCGCGCCAACGGAGCGGACGTCGTGGTGGACGACCTGGCGGAGCTGCTGGCCCCGTGACCCGCGACCGCTACGCCGTGGAGCCGTGGGGCCTGCGCGAGACCGCGCTCGATCTCGCGCACCTCGCCCAGTCCGAGTCGGTGTTCGCCCTCGCCAACGGGCACGTGGGGCTGCGCGGCAACCTGGAGGAGGGCGAGCCGCACGGCATCCCCGGGACCTACCTCAACGGCGTCTTCGAGACCCGGCCGCTGCCGTATCCCGAGACCGCCTACGGATACCCGGAGGCGGGCCAGCACGTGGTCAGCGTCACCGACGGCAAGATCATCCGCATCCTCGTGGACGACGAGCCCTTCGACGTCCGGTACGGCCGCCTGGTGCGCCATGAGCGCCGCCTCGACTTCCGCACCGGCCTGCTGCGGCGCGAGGTGGAGTGGGTGTCGCCGGCGGGCCAGGCGGTGCGCCTCACCACCACGCGCCTGGTGTCGTTCGTGCAGCGCTCGGTGGCCGCCATCCTGGTGGAGGTCGAGCCGGTGGGCGAGGCCGCGCGGGTGGTGCTCCAGTCCGAGCTGGTCGCCAACGAGCCGGTCCCCGCCTCCGAGGAGGACCACGACGATCCGCGCAACGCGACGGGGCTGGGTCAGGTGTTCGACCCCGAGCTGAACGCCTGCCACGGGGACCGGGTGGTGCTGGTGCACCGCACCCGCGCGACGGAGCTGCGTGTGGGGGCGGCGATGGACCACGACGTGATCGCGCCCGGGCCCGTGCACACCCACACCGAGGCCGAGGACGACCTGGGGCGGGTCACCGTCACCGCGACCCTGCAGCCGGGTCAGCGCCTGCGCCTGATCAAGTACCTCGCGTACGGCTGGTCGGGGCAGCGCTCCCTGCCCGCCGTGCGGGACCAGACCGAGGCGGCGCTCGCGGCCGCGCGCGACACGGGCTGGGAGGCCCTCGCGGCGTCGCAGCGCGAGTACCTCGACGACTTCTGGAAGCGCGCCGACGTGCAGATCGAGGGCGACGCCGAGCTGCAGCAGGCGGTGCGCTTCGCGGTTTTCCACACCCTCCAGGCCGGCGCGCGCGCCGAGCAGCGGCCGGTGGCGGCCAAGGGGCTCACCGGGCCGGGCTACGACGGGCACGCCTTCTGGGACTCCGAGGCGTTCGTGCTCCCGGTGCTCACCTACACGGTGCCCGCGGCCGCCGCCGACGCGCTGCGCTGGCGCTGCTCCACCGCCGAGCTCGCGCGCAACCGGGCGACCGTGCTCGGCCTGCGCGGCGCGGCCTTCCCCTGGCGCACCATCGACGGGCGCGAGTCCTCCGGGTACTGGCCGGCGGGCACCGCCGCCTTCCACATCGCGGCGGCGGTCGCCGACGCCGTCATCCGGTACCACGACGTCACGGGGGACGACGCCTTCGACCACGACGTCGGCATCTCCCTGCTCATCGAGACGGCGCGGCTGTGGCGGTCGCTGGGGCACCACGACGCCCAGGGGAGGTTCCGCATCGACGGGGTCACGGGCCCCGACGAGTACAGCGCGATCGCCGACAACAACGTCTACACGAACCTGATGGCGCAGCGGAACCTGCTCGGCGCGGCCGAGGCCGTGGAGCGCCACCCGGAGCGCGCCCGGGAGCTGGGCGCCGACTTCGAGGAGGCGGCCGGCTGGCGGGACGCCGCGCGGGAGATGACGATCCCCTACGACGCGGCGCTCGGCGTGCACCCGCAGTCGGAGGGCTTCACCCAGCACGAGGTCTTCGACTTCGGCGCGCTCGACGAGGACGACTACCCGCTGCTGCTGTCGGCGCCGTACTTCGACCTGTACCGCAAGCAGGTCGTCAAGCAGGCCGACCTCGTCCTGGCGCTCTACCGGCGCGGCGACGCCTTCACCCCCGAGCAGAAGCTGCGCGACTTCGAGTACTACGAGGCGCTGACCGTGCGCGACTCGTCGCTGTCGGCCTGCGTGCAGGCGATCGTCGCGGCGGAGGTGGGCCACGTGGAGCTGGCCTACGACTACTTCGGCGAAGCCGCCCTCGTCGACCTGGCCGACCTGCACCACAACACGCGCAACGGGCTGCACATCGCCTCCCTGGCCGGCGCGTGGCTGGCGGCGGTGGCCGGGTTCGGGGGCCTGCGCGACGACGGCGGCCGGCTCACCTTCGCGCCCCGGCTGCCGCAGCGCATCCAGCGGATGGGGTTCCGGGTGGCGTTCCGGGGACGGCTGCTGGCGGTCGACATCCGGCACACGGGCGCCCACTACGCCCTGGAGGAGGGCGAGCCGCTCGACATCGCCCACCACGGCAGCCCGTTCCGGATCATCGCCGGCATCCCGCAGTCGCGGCCGCTGCCGGCCGTGCCCGACCGGCCGATGCCGCGGCAGCCGCCCGGCCGTGCGCCGGTGCGGCGCTCGCCCGCGGGGTGAGCGACCGCCTCGCGGCCCTCCCGGCGCGGCCGGGCCGCGGCCGGGGGCACGGGCGTCCGGGTACCATCGGCGGCGTGACCCAGCCAGACACCCGCCCGGTGCGTCCCGGCCGCGTCATCGTGTGCGGGGCGGGCGCGATCGGCGCGTCGGTCGCCTTCTTCCTCGCGCGGCGCGGCGCGGCGCCGCTGGTCGTGGACCGGGGCGGGCCGGCGGCCGCGGCCTCGGGCCGGGCGGCGGGCTTCCTGGCCCTCGACTGGTGCGCCGGCACCCCCCTGGACGTGCTCGCCCGGGCCAGCTTCGCGCTGCACCGGGAGCTGGCGGACGAGCTCGGCGCCGAGCGGCTCGGCCACCGCCCGATGGACGCCCTCATGACCGCGGCCGCGGACGCGGGCGATCTGGAGCCCTACCGGCGCCTGCCCAACCCGGAGTGGCTCGACGGCAACGCGGTGGCGTACGAGGTCATCGGCACGCCCGCCACGACCGCCCAGGTCACCCCGGCGATGTTCACCCGGACGATGCTGGAGGAGGCGGTCGCGGCGGGCGCCGAGATGCGCACGGGTGCCGTGGACGGGCTCGCCCTCGACGGCCCGGACGGCGCCGTCACCGCCGTGTCGATCGACGGCGAGGCCCACCCGGCCGACGTCGTGGTGCTCGCCCTCGGCCCCTGGACCGATCGCGCCCAGCGCTGGCTGGCCCTGCCCCAGGTGTTCGGCTCGCGCAGCGCCAGCCTGGTCCTCGCCGCCGACGCGCCCGCCCAGGCGGTGTTCTCCGAGTACGTGCGACGCGACGGCCAGCGGCGCACGATCGAGATCTACCCGCGGGCCGACGGCACGGTCTACGTCTCCGGCGAACCCGAGCACGGCACGCTGCCCGACGACCCGGCCGAGATCGCGCCCACCGACGCCGCCTGCGCGGCGCTGCACCAGGCGGCCGGGATCCACGCGCGCCGCCTGGCCGAGGCCGCGGTCGTCGCGCGCTCGGCCTGCTACCGGCCGCTCACCCGCGACGGGGTGCCGCTGATCGGTCCCGTGCCGGGAGCGCCCGGCGCCTACCTGGCCACCGGGCACGCCTCGTGGGGCATCCTCAACGCGCCGGCCACCGGGCGCATGGTGGCCGAGATGATCCTCGACGGCGCCGCGCACTCGGTGGATCCCGCGCCCTTCGCCCCGGGGCGCCTGCCCGCCGGCCGGATCTGACGGCGCACGGGGCGACGCCCCGCCACCCGGCTCAGCCGCGCACGGGGGGCGTGCCGCGCCGCTCGAGGACGCGGTAGACGGGCGCCGGGCGCCGGTTCCCGGCCAGCACGTCGCGGTGGTCCTCCATGAAACGCCAGTAGAGGGCGGTCCATTCGGACTCCCGGGCGGCGCGGGCGGTCGGCCACAGGCCGCCCATGCGGTGCAGGTGGTTGCCACCGGACACGTAGGGCTTCGTGGCGAACCCGCCCCCCGCGATGCCGCCGTCGGCGTACTGACTCATCCCGATCACGTTCGGCACCATCACCCACTCGTAGGCGTCGACGTACATGGACATGAACCAGCGGAACACCTCCCGCGGCCGGTGGCGCGACAGCAGCATGTAGGCGCCGAGGAGCATCAGGCGCTCGATGTGGTGGGTGTAGCCGTAGCGCCGGAGGCGGTCGAGGGCGTCGGCGAGCACCGGCTGGGAGGGGTCCTCCAGCCGCCACCACCACTGCGGCAGCGTGCGCCGGTGGCGCAGCCGGTTGCTCGCCAGCCGGTCGGCGGGCCGGTGGTGGTAGAGGCGGAACACGAACTCCCGCCAGCCGATCACCTGCCGAACGAAGCCCTCGGTGGAGCTCAGCGGGGCGCCGGCGGCGACGACCGCGTCCACCGCCTCGGCCGGGTGCAGCAGCCCGACGTTCAGCAGCGGCGACAGGACCGAGTGGAACAGGAACGGCTCCCCGGGTCGCATCGCGTCCTCGTAGGGGCCGAACCGGGCCAGCCGCCGCTCCACGAACTCGTCCAGCCACGCCCGGGCGCCGGGGCGTGAGGTCGGCAGCCATCCCACCTCGAGCGACCCCGGGTGGTCGGCGAAGCGCTCCTCCACCAGGCGCGTCACCTCCGCGGCGTGCCGGCGCGGCGCGGAGGTGACGCGCCTGGTGGAGGAGCGCTTCGCCGACCACCCGGGGTCGCTCGAGGT
>DATMJR010000387.1:0-5740 GCA_035553775.1 Miltoncostaeaceae bacterium
GGGCGGGGCGGTGTTGCTCGGGGCGGACGTACACGCGGCGAAGGTTACGTCCTCATGCGTGCCTTCAATCACGCTACATGTGACGCTCGTTGCGCCGCGCTGTGTCGCCGCTCACACAACGTACTGTCCGGGGACGTCGACTCCACCTCGATACACTCCGTGACACTCACGCCACACGTCACGCTGTACACATCGGCCATGCACCACGTCACCTCATGGTTCGACCGGACACGACTCCTCTATGCGGCGGTCGCCGTCACCCTGGCCGTCGTCGGCTGGCGGCTCGCGGCGACGGCGGCGTCACCGGCGGACGCCGGGCGCGCCGACGCCCCCGTGGTACGCACGGTCGCCGCCTCCGCCGCACCGGTCACCGTGCACGTCGCCGGCGCGGTGCGACGGCCCGGCGTGTACGAGCTCCCCGAGGACGCGCGGGTGGTCACCGCACTGCGCCGGGCGGGTGGACCGGCGCCGGGCGCCGAACTCGCCGCCCTCAATCTCGCCGCGCCCCTCGCGGACGGTCAGCAGATCCTCGTCCCGCGTCGTGGCGCTCCGCCCCCCGCTGTCCCGCCCGGCGGCGGCGCGGCGCCGGACGGGCCGATCCGCCTCAGCACCGCGACCGCCGAGCAACTCGAGGCGCTGGACGGCATCGGACCCACGCTCGCGGAGCGCATCGTCCGCTTTCGCGAGGAGAACGGGCCGTTCGGCGCCGTCGAGGACCTGCTGGAGGTGCCCGGCATCGGCGAGGCCCGGCTCGAGGGTCTGCGCGACCAAGTCGTGCCGTGAGCGCCCGGTCCGCCGCGGCCCGCCGGCCGGCGCCGCGCTCAGCGCACGACGAGGTTCACGAGGCGGTCCGGCACCACCACCTCGCGCACGACCTGCTTGCCGTCGATCGCGGCGAGGACGCGCGGCAGGGACCGGGCCGCCGCGAGCAGCTCCTCCTGAGCGAGGCCGGACGCGATCTGGAGCCGGTCCCGCAGCTTGCCGTTGACCTGCACCACCAGCGTCACCGTGTCGCGCACGAGCAGCGACTCGTCGGCCTCCGGCCACGGGTGCCGCCACAGCTGGTCGTCACCGCCGAGCGCCGTCCACAGCTCGGAGGTGACGTGGGGCGCGAACGGGAACAGCAGGGACACGGCGGTCTGCGCGGCGTAGCGCGTCGCCTGGGTCAGCTCCTGGCCGCCCTGCTCGGCGGCGGCGGCGCGCGAGGCCATGTTGACCAGCTCCTGCACCGCCGAGATCGCGGTGTGGAACGAGAACCTGTCCCCGATGTCCTGGCTGACCTTGGCGATCACGGCCTCGCACTTGCGCAGCAGCTCGAGGGCGTCGGGGACGCCGGCCAGGGAGTCCGGCGACGGCCGCTCCACGATGGCGGCCCCCTCGGCGGGCGCCACCGCGCGCACCAGCGCCCAGAGCCGGTCAAGGAACCGGCGGGCGCCGATGACGCCACGGTCGCTCCACTCGATGTCGTCCGCGGCCGGCCCCATGAACAGCACGTACAGGCGCAGCGTGTCCGCGCCGAAGCGCTCGACGATGTCGTCCGGCGACACCACGTTGCCCTTGCTCTTGCTCATCTTCGCGCCCATGTAATGGATCATCCCCTGCGTGAACAGGCGCGCGAACGGCTCACGGAACCCCACGAGACCCAGGTCGTGCAGGACCTTCGTGAAGAAGCGGGCGTACAGCAGATGAAGCACGGCGTGCTCGACGCCGCCGATGTACTGATCGACGGGGAGCCAGTAGTCGACGACGTCACGCTCGAACGGAGCGGTCGTGAGATGCGGCGCGGTGTAGCGCAGGTAGTACCAGGACGAGTCGACGAAGGTGTCCATGGTGTCGGTCTCACGGTGCGCCGGCGCAGCGCACCGCGGACACGGCACGTGCAGGAACTCGGGGTTCGTGGCGAGCGGGCTCTGCCCCTTGGGCGCGTAGTCCTGGACGGGCGGCAGCAGGACGGGGAGATCCTCGTCGGGGACGGGGACGGGACCGCACGTCGCGCAGTGGATGATCGGGATCGGCGCGCCCCAGTACCGCTGACGCGACACCAGCCAGTCGCGCAGGCGGTAGCCCACCGTGGCCTCGCCGAGCCCCTTGTCGGCGAGCCACTGCGCGATCCGCGTCTTCGCGGCGTCCACCTCGAGGCCGTCGAGGAACGCCGAGGCCACCAGCCGCCCCGGGCCGGTGTAGGCCTCCTCCAACGGCGCGTCGGCGGCGGTGCCCTCGGGGGCGATCACCCGCCGCACGGGCAGGTCGTGGGCGCGGGCGAATGCGAAGTCGCGCTCGTCGTGGCCCGGCACGGCCATCACGGCGCCGGTTCCGTAGTCCATGAGCACGTAGTCGGCCACCCACACCGGCAGGCGCTCGCCGTTGACGGGGTTCACCACGTGACGACCGGTGAAGACGCCCGTCTTGGGCTTGTCCGCGTCGCTGCGTTCGGCCAGCGACTCCCGCGCGGCGGCGCGCACGTACTCCAGGACCGCCGCCTGCTCGGCGCGGCCCTCCACGAGGGTGCCCACCAGCGGATGCTCGGGCGCGAGCAGGAAGAAGGTCGCGCCGAAGAGGGTGTCCGGGCGCGTGGTGAACACGGGCAGCTCGTGCGTGCCGTCGTCGGTGCGGAACAGGACGCGCGCGCCCTCCGACCGGCCGATCCAGTTGCGCTGCATGGTGAGCACCCGCTCGGGCCAGTCGACGAGGAGCGCCATGTCGTCCAGCAGCGCCTGGGCGTAGTCGGTGATGCGCAGGAACCACTGGGTGAGCTGGCGGAGCTCGACCTGGGTGCCGCAGCGCTCGCACGCACCGTCCACGACCTGCTCGTTGGCCAGCACCGTCTGGTCCCGCGGGCACCAGTTGACGGCAGCCTCGCGCCGCTCGGCCAGACCCCGCTCGAACATCCGCAGGAAGATCCACTGGGTCCACCGGTAGTACTCCGGGTCGGCCGTGGAGATCTCGGTGTGCCAGTCGATGGCGAAGCCGATCTGGCGCAGCTGGCTCCGGATGCGCGCGATGTTGCGGTCGGTGACCACCGCCGGTGCCTCGCCCGTGCGGATGGCGGCGTTCTCGGCGGGCAACCCGAAGGCGTCGTAGCCCATCGGGTGGAACACCGCGTCGCCGCGTCGCCGGCGGAAGTGCGCCACGACGTCGCCCATCGTGTAGTTCTTGACGTGGCCCATGTGGATCTCCCCCGACGGGTAGGGGAGCATCTCCAGCACGTACGCCTTCGGGCGGTCCGGGAGGTCGGCCCGCGCGCCGTCGCGGGAGGTGGGTTCGCCCCGGAAGGCGTCCTCCTCCTCCCAGCGCCGCTGCCATCGGGGCTCGACCTGTGCGGGGTCGTAGCGCTCAGGCAGGATGTTGCTGTCGGCCGACATCGGCCGCCGAGTATAGACCCGTCCCCACGAGGCCCCTGTGACGACGCTCCGACCCCAGGTGATCATCCGGTGGGCTCAGGTGAGCGAGGACTTCGAGGGGATCCTCGAGCTGTACCGGGCCCATGCGTGGACCCACGCGAACGACCCGGAACGCCTGAGGGTGGCGGTGGAGGCGTCGTCGCTGAACGTGGTCGCCGCCGAGGGGGAACGCGTGGTGGGGTACGCGCGGGCGATGTCCGACGAGGCGTTCGCGGTGTACATCGCCGACATCCTGGTCGCCCCCGACCGGCAGCGGCGAGGAATCGGTCGGGCCCTCGCGCGGGCCATCCTGGACCACTATCCGCTCGAGCGCTTCCACCACCAGGTGCTCATCGCGGAGCGCGGCGCGGAGGGGTTCTACCGGCGGCTCGGACTGGTGCCCGTGACCGCCTACGGGCTCACCGCGTTCATCCGCACCCGGGGGGCCTGACCCCTCCCGCACCGGCCCGGCGCGGCGCCCGGGATCCCGGCGTCAGGCTCCGCCCGGCCCGAGCGGATGGGCGATGCGGGTGCGGAAG
This sequence comes from Miltoncostaeaceae bacterium, assembly GCA_035553775.1. Lineage (GTDB taxonomy): Bacteria > Actinomycetota > Thermoleophilia > Miltoncostaeales > Miltoncostaeaceae > DATMJR01. The sequence continues at coordinate 3,920 of DATMJR010000387.1, forward strand.
ACGACCGCGCCGCCGCGCCGTTCCACCACGTGGGCCACGTCCGCGCGGTGCGTGAAGACATGCGCCTTGGCGAACTCGCGGGCGTCCTCGGCCAGGGCGAACGGGCGTGCCTCGCGGGGTGTGTCGGAGCCGGGGTCGTGGAGTTCGACCCACCAGCCATCGCCGGCGGGTGTGGGGCGCGTCGTCAGCGGAGCCTCCGGAGCGGTCGGGGGCGGGATCGTCCCAGATCCCGCGCGGGCGTGCCGTCCGGGCGCGAGTCGCTCGGCGGTGGAGGCCCGGCCCCTCGTGCCGCGCGGCGCTGCACAGCCGTGACACGAACGTGCGTCCGGTGTCACGCCCGCGTCACCTGCCGCGCGCGCATGCCCCTTACGGTCGATGACGACGGCGACGGAGGGGGTTCCCGATGGGTGCGACGACGAGGGCCGCGGCCGAGGCGCCCGCGCTCCCGCGGCGGCTCGGCGCGGCGGTGAGCGCGCACATCCGGGCGGAGGGGGGGTCGGCCGATGCCGCCGAGGGTGCGCGGGAGGTGGCCCTCACATACCTCGCCTGGGCGTGGCACGCGGACGGCGGCGCCGACGAGGTGGGTGAGCTCGATCCCGTCTGGGTGGCGGACCACCTGTTGCGCCTGCCGCCCGACGAGCGCGAGGAGGATGCGCCGGTCGTCGCGGAGCTCCTGCGTGCCGCGCACCTGCAGGGGCTCCTCGGTCCGGAGTGGGATCCCGTGCTGGCGGACCCCCGGCCGGCGGGGCGCCTGCTGCCCGTCGTGCGGGCGCCGCGGCCCGAGGCCGCGGCCGGCGACGCGGTCGTCGCACCCGCGGCCCACCTGCGGGAGGCCGTCGGGGCCTGACCCGAGACCGCACCCGTGCGGGGCGGCGCGTGACGGGGTCCGCCGGCGGCCCGTCGGGCCCGCGACGGAGGAGTTCGGTCACGACGCCGGGACGCCGGCGCATGCGGGAACGCCGCAGTTGAGTTCGGCGTGCGGGCGGACGATGGGAGCGACGACGTGCGCCACCCTGGTTGTGCACCCCGCCGACGAAGGACGGACCCCGTGAGCCACATCTACGACGTCTCCGAGAGGGCCCCGCACGAGCTGGTCGCCGCTCAGCTGCACGCCCTGGCGGACCAGCTCGCCGCCGGGCAGGTGGATCTGTCCTACGACGAGTGGCACGCCCCGACCGCGGTGGTCGACCCGGTGGAGGTCGTGGTCGACCTGCAGCGCAAGCGCCACCACGTGGAGCTGATGCTGAACATGCGCTGGCCGGCGGAGGCCGCCGCGCGCTAGTGCGCCCGGCGCCGTCGCCGGAACCTCCGGTGACGGCTGGTCGCGCCGTTGGGCCGCCACCGGTGTCCCGACCCGATGGCCCCAGCGTCCCATCCTCGCGCTCCGGTCGCTCCGGCCCGGCGGCCAGCGATGACGGCCCCGCGTCAGGCCCGGGGGCGGGGTCGCGCGCGCCGAGGGCGCCCGCGGGGCCCCCCGGTGTCGGCCCGGGCGGCGGCGCCGGCCGAGTCGGAGCGTCGCACCGGAGCGCCGGGGTCAGCCGGGCCGGCGTCCCGGCCGGGTGGGCGGCACGAGCCGGAGGGCCGGGGTCAGCCGGGCCGGCGGTGTCGGCCGAGTCGGAGGCGCGCGCCGAGCCCCCGGTGGCGGCCCGGCCGCCGGTGCCACCCGTGCGGCCGGCATCACCCGGGCCGCTGGGGCCGGCAGGGTCAGAGGTGCCGCGCCGGCGTGCGACCGGGTGGGCGGCACGAGCCGGAGGGCCGGGGTCAGCCGGGCCGGCGGTGTCGGCCGAGTCGGAGGCGCGCGCCGAGCCCCCGGTGGCGGCC
>DATMJR010000388.1:0-3164 GCA_035553775.1 Miltoncostaeaceae bacterium
GTGCGCCCCGGGAACCGCCGCGGGACCGGGGCGCCGCCCCGCAGACCCCCCGAGGACGACGCCGATGCCGCGCCCCCCGCAGAGCGTGGCGTGCGGGAAGGGGCGAGTGCCGGGCGCGACCCGATGGCGCGGGCCCTGCGCCTACCGTCTCGCCGCTGCGCGCACCCCCTACGACGCCGGGCGGGCCTCGGCCCTGTCTCCGCGCGCGAAGGCGGCGCAGTCGGCCGGACGCTCCGCCCGGAGCCCCCGCCGCAGCCACTCGTCGTCGGTCCCGCGCCCGGCCAGCGCCGCCGAGAGGGCCGCGGGCGTGAGCGACGCCGGCGGGCGGGAGGCGGCCAGGTAGAGGCCGGCGAGGCACTCGGCCTGCCGCACCAGGCGCGCGCGCAGGGCGGGCTCCGCGGGCGGGTCGTCGGCCGCCGCCGCGTCCACGCGCTGACGCACCCCCAGTCGCGTCTGCACCTCGCCGGCCGCTGCGCGGGCCAGCGCGTGCGCCAGCGCGAGCCCGGGGGGCCCGGGGGCGCGCGCGAGGTCGCGCACCAGGCCCGGGGCCAGCAGGTCCGCGAGCGGTGCCCACGCGGGCAGTGCGTCGCGGGTCGCCGCCCGCCAGCGCCGGTCGAGGTCGGCGGTGATCGCTCGCGCCGCGGCCGCCGGGCGCGTGGCCGGCGGGGCCGGCGCGAGGGGGGCGCCGGACGGCAGCGGCGCGAGCCGCTCCAGGGGTGCGTCGACCCTCGCGTAGTCGGCCCGCTGCCCGACGCCACCGTCGCCCAGCACCACCACCAGCACCAGCAGGCCCAGCACGCCCAGCACGCCCGCCACCGCCCCGGCGCGGCGCGTCCCCCGGGGTGCTCGGGCTACCGCTCGGGGCGGTGGCGGGCGGGTCACCAGGGCATGCGGCCGGGGGGAACCAGCGGCACGTGCTCGCCGCGCCGCGCGAGCGCGATGCGCACGAGCAGGGCCTCGGCGGCGGCGTCGGCGGTGGGGTTGAGCGCGAGCGTGCCGCGGGTGTGCTCGATGTCCTCCAGCGCCCGCTCGCAGAACCGCGCCGGTGCGGCCGCGGCCCGCACCTCCTCGGCCAGGTGCGGATGGCGCAGCGCCCCGTCGGCACCGAGCGCGAGGGCCAGCCCGTCCGCCACCACGCCGGCGGCCGAGCGCAGCACCTGGTCCCAGCCGTCGGTGGTGAGCCGCCGCCGCTCGCGCTTCTCCTGGTCCTCGGCCCGCTTGACGGCGGTGCGCTCGCCGCGCTTGCCCGCGAGCCCGGCGGCCGCCCGGCGCAGCGCCAGGAGCTCCTCCGACGGGGAGTCGGCGGCGGCCCGGTCCATGGCGGCCTGGGTCTCGGCGACCATGGCGCCGCCGGCGCGGTCGCCGCGCAACACCTCGAGCCCCAGGCGCACGCCCACGGCGTGCATCCGCCGGGTGAAGGGGTCCACCACGAGCGCCCGGGCCCCCTCCGCGCGCGCCAGCGAGGTCGCCGCGTCCGCGTCCTCGCCCTCCCCGGTGAGCCGGTCGCGCACGGTGCGCCAGCCCGGCGTGCGGAACGGCACCGGCAGGCAGCGCGAGCGGATGGTGGGAAGCAGGTCCTCCGGACGGTCGGTCACCAGGATCACATGCGATCCCGGCACCGGCTCCTCCAGCGGCTTCAGCACGCGGCTTCCGCTGTCGGCACTGAAGCGGTGGGCGTCCTCGATGATCGCCACCCGGCAGTGCCCGACGACCGGCCGGCTGGCGAGATCGCGCAGTGCCTCGTCCAGTTCCTCCAGGCGGATCAGTGCGCCGGCCGCGCGCACCACCGACAGATCCAGCGAGGGCCGGCCGTCCTCGTGCGGCGGCATGCCGATGAGATGGTGCGCCAGCCGGTTGGCGGCGGCGCGCTTGCCCGTGCCCGCCGGGCCGAAGAACAGGAACTGCTGAGGCACGCGCCCACGGGCGAGGGTGCCGTTGAGGACCCGCTCGGCCAGCGGCTGGTCGGCGATCCGGATCACCGCGGCCCCAGGGCGGCCATCACCCGCTGGTGCACCTGCTCCGGCGTGCCCGTGCCGTCGACGCGCCGGACGCGCTCCGGGAAGAGCGCCGCCACCTCGGCGTACCCGGCCGCCACGCGCGCCTGCAGGTCGTCGCCCTCGGCCTCGATGCGGTCGGCCCCGCCGCGGCCCCGCCGCGCGGCGGCGACGTCGCCCGGCGTCTCGATCAGCAGCGTCAGGTGCGGCAGGCAGTCGCCGACGGCGAGCCGGTTGGCGGCGTACACCGCCTCGACCCCGAGGCCGCGCGCGACCCCCTGGTAGGCGAGCGAGGAGTCGAGGAAGCGATCGCAGACGACCCACTCCCCCCGGGCCAGCGCCGGCCGCACCACCCGCGCCACCAGCTGCGCCCGCGCGGCGGCGAACAGGTGCACCTCCGCGGCCGGCACCGGGGCGTGGGGCGCGTCGAGCAGCAGGGCCCGCAGCGCCTCGCCCAGGGGCGTGCCGCCGGGCTCCCGGGTCTCGGTCACCGCCCGCCCGGCCGCGCGAAGTGCCGCGGCCAGCATCCGCGCCTGGGTGGTCTTGCCGCTCCCGTCGGTGCCCTCCAGGGTGACGAAGCGCGCGGCGCTCATCACAGGCCGATCTCGACGCCGGCCGCGGCGAGCACGACCACCACCACGATCAGCACGACGATCAGCCAGCCCACGGGACGCGCCCAGCGCGGCGACACCAGCTCGTGGGTGCGCTCCTCGGCCTCGTGCGCCAACCGGGCGTACACATGGGGACGCGGGCCCCCGTCGGACGGATCGGTCGGAGCCATGTGTGCGGGAGCGCCCCTACCCTTTCGCGCGGTTGCCGCCCCGGCCGGGATGCTCCAAGCTGCCGCCCGACCCGCTCGCAGGCGCCGGACGCGCCGCGACGGGGCGTCGTGCCGGAGGCTACCAGGGGGCTCTGTGAGCGCAGTGATCGTGACCGGCGGGGCCGGCTTCATCGGGTCGAACCTCGTCGACGCGCTGATCGCCGACGGCCGCGAGGTGCACGTGGTCGACAACCTGTCCACCGGGCGGCGCACCAAGCTGAACCCGGCCGCGACGTTCCACGAGATGGACATCCGGGACGCCGCCGGCCTGCGCGCCCTCGCCGAGCGGGCCCGCCCCACCGCCGTCTTCCACCTGGCCGCCCAGGCCGACGTGCGCAAGGCGCTCCAGG
>DATMJR010000389.1:0-2904 GCA_035553775.1 Miltoncostaeaceae bacterium
GGCCCCGACCGCGCCGCACCCCCGCGGCGCGGTCGGGGCCGGGGCTACAGTGGGCGGGTGGCCGCGGTCCCGGTGACATACCTCTGGAACAGGTCCTGCCCGTCGCACGCCGAGGGCCTGGAGCTGCTGCGGCGGGTCGCCGAGTCGGCGGGCGTCGAGCTCGCCCTGACGACGCGCGAGGTGACCTCCGACCAGGAGGCCGCCGCCCTGCGCTTCCCCGGCTCGCCCACCTACCTGGTGGCCGGCCGCGACATCGCGCCGCCTCCCGCCGGCGTCCCCTTCGCCGCCGACGGCTGCCGCGCCTACACCCGCCCCGGCGGCCGCATCGGCCCGCTGCCCGACGCCGCCACGCTGACGGCGGCGCTCACGGCCGCCGCCGCGCCCGACCCCCCGGAGGACGCATGACCCTCGCCCTCGGCGCCGACGCCCCGCCCTTCCGCCTGCCCACGACCGCGGGCACCTCGGTCGACCTCGCCGAGCTGGGCGACGCGGAGGTGGTGGTGGTGGCCTTCTGGTGCAACCACTGCCCCTACGTGCAGGCGTGGGAGGAGCGCTTCAACCTGATCGCCCAGGACTACTCCGACCACCGGGTCGCGGTCGTCGCGATCAACGCCAACGACCCGCTGACGTACCCGGCCGACGACTTCCCGGCCATGGTGGAGCGGGCCCGCGAGCGCGACTACGCCTTCGCCTACGCGCAGGACGTCCACCAGGACGTGGCGCGGGCCTACGGCGCGCAGCGCACCCCGGAACTGTTCGTGCTCGACCGCGACCGGCGGGTGCGGTACCACGGGGCCATCGACGACGCCGTGGAGGCCGGCGACGTCACGGCCAACTGGCTGCGCGACGCGCTGGACGCCCTGCTGGCCGGCCGCGAGCCCGAGGTGACCGACACGCCGCCGGTGGGCTGCACGGTCAAGTGGCGCCGCTGACGCGTGCCTGACCTGCCGGCGGCGGTCCTGGTGCCGCTGGTCGTGCTGTGGGCGGCGGCCTGGGCCGCCCTGCTGGTGGACGTGGTGCGCGACCCCGTGCTGGGTGCGCGGGGGAGGCGCGCCTGGGTGGTCGCCTTCGTGCTGCTGTGGGTGCTGGCGCCGATCCTGTGGGCGGCGGTGCGGTTCCGCCGTGCCGCGCGCGGCGCGCGGACGCCGGCCTGAGGCCTCCGTCCCCGGTCACGCCCCGGTGACGGCAGGCCCGGTACACCAGGGGCCGCCGGCGGTGGTGCCGACCTCCCGCACGCGCCCCGCGCAGGATCGCGTGGTGGAGGGCGGCGTGGCGCGCGCGCCGGCGGCGCGTGCCCGGGAGCGCCAGGGGCGCGCCGGACGCCCCTCCTCCCGCCCGAGGCCCGCGGTTCTCCGGCCCGGGCCGGGTGACGCGCTGCGACAGGTCGGCCCGGTCCTCGGGTCCGACCGCGCAGCGGCGGTCGTCAGGCGGGCACCTCGGCCGCGGCGGCCTCGATCGCCGCGATGTCGAGCTTCGTCATGGGCATGAAGGCCTCCATGACGCGCTTCGCCCGCGCGCCCCCGCCGCTGAGCAGCCGCGGGAGCGCCTCGGGCACCACCTGCCACGACACGCCGAACCTGTCCTTGCACCACCCGCACTGCCCGGTCTCCCCGCCGTCGGCGGTGAGCGCCTCCCAGAAGTGGTCCACCTCGGCCTGGTCCCTGCACATGATCTGGAACGAGGTCGCCTCGCTGAACGTGAACATGGGCCCGCCGTTCAGGCCCATGAACTTCTGCCCGCGGATCGTGAACTCCACCGTGAGCGGCTCGCCCTCGCTGCCCGGCGCCACCCCCGGATGCGTGAGGCCGCCGTGGATCTCGGCCTCGTCGCCGAACACCTCGGCGTAGAACCGCACCGCCTCGGTGGCCCGCCCGTCGAACCACAGGCACGTGATCAGGTCGCCCATCGTGCTCCCCCTCGTCGCTCCCCGGCCGCGGCGCGGCCCTCCTGAATCCTCCGACCCGCCGGGTGCCCGGAACTCATCGCCGGGCCGCGCCGCCCCCGCGTGCCCGACCTCCCGGCGGCGGTCCGCCCGTGCTCGGCACGATCGGCCGGCGCAGCCCGGGTGGTCGCCGTCGTGCTGCGGGGTGCCGGCGCCGATCCTGTGGGCGGCGGCGCGGTTGCACCGTGCGGCGCGCGCCGCACGGACGCGGCCGGAGGCCTCAGTCCCCGGTCACGCCCCGGTAGCGGCGGGCCCAGTACACCAGGGGCCGCCGGTCGGTGGTGGCGACCTCCAGCACGCGCCCCACCAGGATCGTGTGGTCGCCGCCCTCGAGAGCGGCGTGGTGCGCGCACACCAGCCGCGCGGTGCCCAGGGGAAGCAGCGGCGCTCCGAAGGGGCCGGGCTCCAGGGGCCCCTCCTCGGTGAACTTCTCGGGGCCCGGACGCGCGAACCGCTCGGACAGGTCGGCCTGGTCCTCGGCGAGCACGTGCACCACGAAGCCCTCGGCGCCCACCAGGCCGTCGTGGCTGCGCGCGCGGTGGTCGATGCACACCAGCACCAGCGGCGGGTCCAGCGACAGCGACGAGAACGAGGCGGCGGTGATGCCGACGGGCCCGTGCCCGTCGCGGGCCGTGCACACCGTCACGCCGCTGGCCCACAGGGCGAGGCAGTCGCGGAAGTGCTGCGCGTCGACGGCGGTCGTGGTCACGGGTGCCTCCAGGGGCGGGGGGCCTCCGGGAGACGCTAGCGGACGGGCGCCACCAGGACCCGGGAACGCGACGGGGGCGGCGTGAGGCCGTAGAAGCCGCCGGCCGGTCCGGCGGCACGGGCGCTGCGCACCTCGGCCCAGGCGGCCCGCCCCGCCCGCAGCGAGGGCGCGCTGACGAAGGCCCGCTGGCGCCGGTCATCGCGGAAGCGGGCGAGCGTGCGCACCCGGCGGCGGGCGGTGTCGACCACGAGGA